>JADYYC010000362.1 GCA_020853835.1 Anaerolineales bacterium | reverse complement strand
CCATCACGGTGAGATCCAGGTCGCCGTAGACGGTCAGCGCCAATGAACGTGGGATGGGCGTTGCCGTCATCACCAGCAGGTGCGGGCTGGCGCCTTTGAGGCGCAGGGCGGCTCTTTGATCCACGCCAAAACGATGTTGCTCATCTATTATGACCAGATCCAGGCTGGCAAAGCGGACAGGGTCTTCGATCAGCGCATGCGTCCCGACGACCAGCTTGATCGTTCCATCCGCCAGCCCTTCCCGGATCTCCTCTTTTTCTGATTCGGGGGTCGCTCCAATCAACAGCCGGATCTGGTCTTCGGTCAAACTGGGGGCATCGGGAGGTTCTTCTAAATCCGCGCCAGCCGGGACGGCTGCGAGGACGTTTAGCAACGTGCGGTAATGCTGTTCAGCCAGCAGGCTGGTCGGCGCCATGAGGCAGGCCTGGCTCCCCTGTCTGGTGACCATTGCGATAGCCAGCGCGGCGATGACCGTCTTGCCGGAGCCGACATCGCCCTGGATCAGGCGGTTCATTGGCCGGCCCGACGCCAGGTCGCGCTGGATGTCATCCAGGGCGTGTTCCTGGGCGCCGGTCAGTTTGTACGGCAGCCGTGAAACTTGCGCCTCCAGCCAACCCGGTGCGGTGGTAAAGGTCTTTGCGGTGCGATCCTGCCAGGCGCGTTTTTGTTTCAAGACGCCATATTGCAGCAGGAAGATCTCATCGAACGCGATGCGATCCTGCGCGGCTTTCAGAGTTTCGTGGTTGTCTGGAAAATGGATCTGAAGCAGCGCATCGGGCAAAGGCATCAGCCGGGCCTCATGCCGGATAACTTCCGGCAGGGGATCGAGCACGCGCGGCGCCCAATAATTCACCACCTGTTTCATTTGCTTACGCAGCCAGGTCTGTGTCACCTGTTCGGTAAGCGGATAGACCGGAAAGATGCGGTTGGCGCTCAACTGTTCCGCTTCGAGGGTCTCTACCTCCGGGTTGGTCATGACCATGCGGCCCAGATACTGGTCGACGGTTCCGTAGAGGACGACTTGCGAACCTTCGTGCAGGCGTTTTGCTCGCCAAATCTGGTTGAACCAACTGACTCTCAGCGCCGCGCTGCCGTCGCTGACCAGGGCTTCTACCAGGGTGGCGGTCTTGTTACGGATCAGGCGGGTTTTCAGGGTTTGAACTGTCGCGATGACCGTGACTTGGTCGCCATACTTGAGGCGGTTGATCGGAACCATCCTGGAATAGTCGTCATAGCGCCTCGGGAAATGGTAGAGCATATCGCGAAGCGTGTGCAAGCCCAACCGGTTGAGGTTTTGGGCGATGCGCGGGCCCACCCCCTGTAACACGGTCACCGGGGCGTTCAAAGCGGCAGGTTCGACGCTGGGGAAGACGTCTCTCTGTTTGGTCTCGAATCGTTCTATCACCGCCGCCTGCGCTGCCTGCGCCGCCTGCTCTTGACGCTCGGTTTGGCTTATTTCTGTGTCGGGTATTGAGGGTATCTCAACGGTCTGCTCTACCCTTTCGGCTGAATCGTCTGGAGACGCTTCGAGGATAATATCGTCCGCTGGTTCTGCTTTCTCTGCCTCGGGGGCGGTAACCGGCGCGACTTCCTCGGCGCCCAGGTCGACAGGAGGGCTGTCGAGGGGTTCGTTTTCACTGCGTTGGATGCGCCGCCATAACCCTATGAGCGCTTCGGCGCGTGATTTTTCACTTAAGCGGCCGTAATCTCGAAAGCGGTTTTCGATGTAGGCGATCAATTCCTCGGGAACGCCTTCGAGCCGGGCCTCCGCTTCCCAATGCTCCAGCATGCGGTCGATTCCACCAACCACGGCGCGGTTGTCGTAGCCCCGGTCTGCTTCCAGCTTGAAAATCTTTTGAAGTTTAAGGAGAGAGGGTTTCATTGATTCTTAATTTTACCAGCCTTGTTGGTACACCGCTGCAAAACCCAGGGCATTGGGGCCGACATGCGTGCCGATCACGGTAGTGACGTTTACAATCATGGGTTCCTTGTCTCGAAATAACTGAAGACTTTTTGCAAACTGGTGCGCCTCTTCTTCGGCGTTGGTGTGTAATATTGCCAGTTCTTCGATCGGACTTCCTTCAAGAAGAAATTCTCGCAGGCGTTGGATGCCCTTTGAGCGTGTCCTGCTTTCACCCAGGCTGCGCACCGTTCCTGTTCTTAGTTCGATGAAAGGTTTTATTTGCAGCAAATTGCCCAGGCGGGCGCGCGCCCAGGATACTCGCCCGCTGCGCCGCACATACTCTAGCGTGTCTAGCATGGCGACGATGCGGATACGGGTGTGCATTTCCTCTAACATACGGATAATATTACCCAGGCTTGAGCCCTGGCGAATTGCTTTTGCTGCCCTGAGAACCTGGAACCCCAGCCCCAGTGAGACCTGGCCGCTGTCTATAATGTGAATGCGATCGCCAAACGCCTCAGCGGCGGCGCTGGCAGCGTTGATGATCCCGCTCAGCTTTTGGGGGGCATGTATCGAGAGGATAGATTTTGCCCCGCGCTGCAGGATAGTTTCATATAGGTGTTGATAGGTGCCCGAAGAGGCGGTAGCGGTGGTGGGCGTCGGATAGATCCCTGGTAAACGCTTGTAGTATTCTTCCCTGCTGATGTCGATGCCGTCCCGCAAGCTCTTTCCTTCCATGATTAGTATATTGCTGACCACCTGGATCTCGTACTTCTCGACCAGGTCTTGGGGTAGATCTGCGGTGCTATCGGTGACGATTACAATTTCTTCCATTGCGTGCTGTAATTTCAGAACCTGCCTGGTTAGCAATTGACGAGTCGATCATTATTCCAGGGAAATAATAAAGTAATAGTGCGGCTGGCAGCCTTCCTGGATTTCGAGAGTCTGGTTGGGGTAAAGCGCCTGGAGCTGGTCTGTAAGGTTGAATACTTCTTTTTTGCTGATATTGGCGCCATAGAAGAGCGTTATCAACTCGAAATTCTCTGCTTGCGCTTTTTCCAGAAAGCCCAGCAAAGTCTCTTGCAGGGTTGAAGCGGCTACAACAAGCCTGCCGTTGTGCAAGGCGATGAATTGACCCTCCTGCACCTGAACGCCATCGATTTCCACCGAACGGGTGGCATACGTGATCTCACCCGTCTCGACGTCTTCAATTGCCGCTTCCATTTCACTGGTTACGCTGTCAAAGTCTCCGTCTGGGATGAGGCGCATCATAGCTGCCAATCCCTGCGGAACGGTGCGGCTGGGGATCACCGATACGTGCTTAACGGTCAGTTCTGCCGCTGCCTGGGCGGTCAAGATGATGTTTTTGTTGTTCGGGAGGATGATGATGTGGTCGCTGGGCAGGTTTTCGAAGGCGCGAATAACCTCCTCGATGCTGGGGTTCATCGTCTGACCGCCCTCGACGATCGCCGCCGCCCCGAGGCTGGCGAAAACCCGAGCGATCCCGATCCCGGGCGAGACAACGACTACGGCATTTTGTCCTGGCTGGACGGGCGTGAGAGACAGGCCGCCTACACAGGGCGCGTCTTCATTTTCCATTTGCGCAATCAGATTTTCAATTGCCACCTTGGTGACGGTGCCAAGCGAACGGGTGTAATCGATCGGTGTATATAGTTTTTCCGTGGGAACGTGGATGTGGAGGCGGTACATGCCATCCCCTTCACCGACCTGGATGGAGGTCCCCATCTGTTCTAACTCGCTATAGAAATCTGGAAGGTTGAGCATTTCCGCTGGCTTGAAGTCGACAATCACTTCGAAATCCTGTCCTGGCTCAATCGAGCTCATGGTATGCTCGAGCGCCATTTCAGAAAGCGAGATGACGGCGTTATTCGTGGTTTCCAGAGACAGTCCATCGATGTAACGTAACATTCCTTCCAAAATAAAAAACAAGCCCTTGCCGCCGGAATCGACAACGCCAGCTTCTTTTAGTACTGGCAGCAGATCCGGCGTCCTGGCAACAGACAGATCCGCCTCGTTGACGATCGCCTCCAACAGGTCTATCGGATCATGCACGAGACCCTTCTTGGCTGCTGCCACAGAAGCCACATCTTTTGCGACGGTTAAGATCGTGCCTTCGACTGGCCGGACAACGCCTTTGTAGGCTGTTTCGCGGGCGGATTCCAGCGCCTGTATCAGCATGGGCAGGTCCAGCGTTGCGATGTTGTCCACCGCCCGGGCAAAGCCTCGAAATAGCTGGGAGAGAATCACGCCAGAGTTGCCGCGCGCTCCCATCAGCGCGCCGTGGGCAAGATTGTGCGCCATCTTGCCGAAATTTCTTTCGGGAGATTCGGCGATCTCATCGTAGGCGGCTTGCATGGTCAAGACCATGTTCGTCCCGGTGTCGCCATCGGGCACCGGGAATACGTTTAGCGCATTGACAATTTGTTGGTTTGTCCTCAGCCAGGTAAGGCTGGCATGCATGAGACGTTTTAGTGATTGCCCCTCAATTGGTTTACCGCTCAGCAACTCACGTCTGGATTGAACTACCGGATCTGCCGACATTAAATAGAACTCCTGGAAGGGGATAGCGAGCCGCCTGGGAGCCAGGGATCAGTCGATACTGCTGATCCTCAAGCCTCGCACGTGAACATTTACCACATTCACCGGCATTCCAAGCGCTTTTTCCACCTGAAATCGCACAGTGTGGCTTACGCTATCGGCTACCGATTTAATACGTGTCCCATATTCCACGATGATATACAGATCGATGTTGATTTTCTGTCCATCGTAGTGGACCTCGACGCCGTATGTTGGGTCTTTTACAATGACCTGAGCAAGGCCTTCCACCAGGTTTTTTGAGGTAAGCCCCACAACCCCATAGGATTG
>JADYYC010000361.1 GCA_020853835.1 Anaerolineales bacterium | reverse complement strand
TGGCGGTGGTCTGGGGAACCATTATTATGGCCATAACAGGCTTCATGATGTGGAACCCGATTACCACTGCTCAGTTCCTTCCGGGGGAGGCGATCCCGGCGGCTAAGGCGGCCCATGGCGCTGAAGCGGTGCTGGCGGTGTTAGCCATCCTCATCTGGCATGTGTATCACGTTCACCTCAAGCGTTTCAACAAGAGCATGTTTACCGGCAAGATCAGCCGCGACGAGATGGAAGAAGAGCACCCAGCGGAACTGGACCTGATCGAGTCGGGCAAAGGGTGGCAGCGCCCGCCCGAAGAAGTGATCAGGCGGCGTCAGCGGGCTTTCATGCCCTTCGCGGCCGGGTTAGGGTTGCTGCTAAGCCTGGGCGTGATCGGGTTCATCACGATCGAGCCGGCTACGGCAATCACCACGGTGCCGCGCAGGGAGGCGGCGGCGGTGTTTGCGCCGGTTACGCCGACCCCAAGACCCACTTCCGCCCCCACGCCAACGAGCGAGGTTCCGCTGATCGCTGGACCCGACACCTGGGATGGAACCTACGCAGAACTTTTCTCCAACCGCTGCGGAACCTGTCATGTCCGCACCGCGGTGGGTGGGTTGAGCCTGGCCAATTATCAATCCGTCTTACAGGGTGGGAACAGCGGGCCTGGCATCGTGCCAGGAAAACCCGACGCCAGCATGGTAGTCAAGATCCAACAAGAGGGCAACCATCCAGGTCAACTCACCGACGAGGAGTTACAAGCGGTGATAAATTGGATTAAGGCTGGCGCCCCAGAGAAATAACCTCATGCCTGAATACGTTGCGAGGAAAGCATGACTGAATTCTTCCTGCGCAACATTATTTTAATTTATTTTTTCTATGGCCTGTCCTTCTTCAGCATGGGCCTGGCCATCATGGTCGAATTGGGACACAACTCGAAGCTGGACTTCGCCAACGCCCTGATCCCGCTGGCGTGGTTTGGGATCGTTCATGGCGGCCATGAATGGTTTGAGATGTTCCTGCTGATGAACCCCCCATTTTCTGGCAATCCAAATAACTTCTGGATATTCCCTCTAAGGGTCTTCTTGCTCGCGGCATCTTTTATGCTGCTGCTCGCCTTTGGGGCGCGGCTGATCTCAGGCCCTTCGCGGCCCTCGCTGCAATGGGGGATGATGCTCGCGGTTGGCGCAATTTGGGCTATCGGGCTGTTTGAATTGATCATTGCTCCGCTCCCGAGGGGAGACCGCCTTGTTGCCGCAGATGTGTACTCCAGGTACTCGCTGGCGATCCCAGGCGCGGCGCTGGCTGTATGGGGTCTGATTTTGCAGCGCGCCAGGTTCAAAAAAGAAGGCATGGGCGTTTATGCCAACGACCTGCTGATCGCCGCCATCGCATTTGCCATTTATGGCGGGGTTGGACAGGTGTTCGCCTCATCCAGCGCCATTTTTCCATCCAATGTCATTAATTCAAATCTCTTCCTGAAATGGTTTGGCTTTCCGGTTCAACTGCTGCACGCCGCGACGGCGACCGTTGTGGCGGTCTTTATCATCCACTCGCTGCGCGTTTTCGAGGAGGAAAACCGCAGGCGGATCGAGGCGCTGCAACAGGCGCAAGTTGAAGAGCGCCGACGGCTTGAAGAAGCGCGCGCTGAACTGCTGCATCGCACCGTCAAAGCCCAGGAGGCGGAACGCCAGCGCATTGCCCGCGAATTACACGACGAGACCGGTCAGACGCTCACCGCATTGGGCCTGGGATTGAGAGGTATGTCTTCATCGATCCATACCAACCCGGAAAGAGCAGAAGAACAAGCCCAACACCTGGAAAAGCTGGCCGTGAACGGGTTAAAAGAGCTTCAGCGGCTGGTCACCGGGCTCCATCCCCCACAACTGGACGATTTGGGTTTGCTGGCGGCTTTGCGCTGGTATATCAGCGAAATCCGTGGTCACTACGCGATTACGATCAACCTCACCAGCCGGGGCGATGATCACCAGCTCCCGCTTGAAACCCGTATCGTTCTTTTCCGCATCGCGCAAGAGGCGATCACGAACATCGTCCGACACGCCGAAACCGACCAGGCAGAATTACACCTCGAATGTGATCCAGATCAGATCAGCCTGTGCATCCAGGATCACGGAAAAGGTTTCAACGTGCAGCGAGCGATGAGCGGGCCGGCAGGCGCGCCATGCTGGGGTTTGATGGGAATGCAGGAGCGAGCAAACCTGGTCGGAGCAAATTTGCAGATCGAATCAAGTTTAGATGAGGGCACGCGTATCTTCGTCACGGTACCGCTAAAGGTTGAGGCCGATGTCTGAAATTCGGCTTCTGCTTGTAGATGATCACGAAGTTGTCCGCACCGGTCTGCGCATGCTGCTGGAGAACCAGGCCGATATGGTCATTTTGGCGGAAGCCAGCACGGGCCTCGAGGCGCTCGACCTCGCCGAGGCGCACCATCCGAACGTGATCGTTATGGATATCACCCTGCCAGACATTTCGGGGATTGAAGCAACGCGCCGGCTAAAGGCCAAATTCCCTGAAATCGCCGTCGTTGCCCTGACCATTCACGAAGACGAGCAATATTTCTTTGAGATGCTCCAGGCTGGCGCCGCTGGATACGTGCCCAAGCGGGCTGCGCCGGAGGACCTGATCTCCGCAATTCGCGCCGCATTCGACGGTGAAATCTACCTTTACCCTTCGCTTGCCAAAGCCCTGGTCGGTGATTACCTGGGGCGCAGCCGGACCGAGCAGGAAGAAGAGAAACTGGAAACCCTCACGCCTCGCGAACAAGAAATCCTGGAGCTGCTTGCGGAAGAGTTGACAAATGATGAAATCGC
>JADYYC010000360.1 GCA_020853835.1 Anaerolineales bacterium | reverse complement strand
TCCGAGCTGTCCAGCGCCAGAGGGACGTCGACGACCTCCTGAACCGCCTGAACCATCCAGGGCAGATCCTCGACCTCGCTCCGGCCCGCAACAGCGGCGTTTACGTCCAACATTGCCGCCCCCGCTTCCACCTGTTCCACAGCAAGGCGTTGGACAAAGCCCCTGTCCTGATTCTTAACCGCTTCTTTTACGTCCTTCCGGGTTGTGTTTAGGGATTCACCGATGACCAGCATTTACAGACCTCCAGGTTTTTGAAATCGCAGCAATTGCGCATCTCTATTCTATAGGAAGACGTGGAAAACATAAAGAGCAGATCGGGCCAACCTCGCGCCCTGAAGGCCGTTTTATGCAGCCAGGCGCCCGCAGGGGAACATAAGCGGGTATAATGAGACGCATAACCGAGCCCGGTCGAACCACAAATTTACTTCACTTCTTGATTGCGACACACGACGATGCCGGATAACAAACCGCTCACTTCGCGCGAACGCGTCCTCCGCCTGATCAACCGCCAGGCTGTTGACCGCATTCCTAAAGGAGAATTGTGCATCGATGAGGATGTCCTCCACGCAGCCGGATATCCGCACGGCGGATTTGACGAATTATCCGAGTTCATTGATTCATTGGGTTTAGACCTCATAACCTTATCACCGGAATATCCCGAAAGGCCAGCCCGGCTGCCGGTTCCGTCCGAATATCACTGGCCGGACCTGAGCAGGTGGGTCAGCCAGACTTCCCTGTTCACCTTTGCGATCCTGGACGGCGCTTTTGAATGGGGGATGCGCCTGTTTGGAGCGCTGGATTTTCTGCCAAAGATGGTACAAGCATCCGATTTGGTCCAGGAGTTTATTGACCAGGTCGAGAGGTATAACCTGTCGGTATTCGAAAGGTTGGAGTCAGAGGGTATCGATGGCATCATTCTGGCGGATGATATCGCAACCTCGAACGGAGTTTTTATTCGCCCCTCCCTGCTGCGCAGCACCATTCTGCCCAGCCTTGCGCAGCAGGTAGAAGCGATCTCAGCCAAGAACATACCCGTGTTCTTTCACTCGGATGGCGACTATTCATTGGTCGTCGAAGACATCGTCGGTACCGGCATTGCGGGGCTGCACTGCCTGGATAAAAACGCGGGGATGGAAATCGGCGCGGTTCAAAGACAGCTTGGCGACCGGGTTTGCCTGTGGGGCCACCTGGATGTGGGTGATATCGCCCGGTCGAGCGATCCCTCTTTCCGCGCGAACCTTGTTGAAGATATTCACCTGCTGGCGGACCAGGGCCGGTTTATGCTTGGCACGACCAGCGGTCTCTTTACCGGCATGGATATCCATCTACTCAAGGAAATCTATGCCGCCGTTTGAGGGGTGTCACTCTTGAATTTGACAACTAAGGCTTTATAATGCTGTTTATTCCCTGAGATACCCAATCAACCAGTTATAAGGAGGTGAGAGCAATGAAGATGGAAGCAATTGCAGACGCAGTGGTGGAGTTGGAAGACGATGAGGCGCTCCGTCTTGTTCAAGAGGCAATCGACGAGGGTCTCGACGCGCGCGATGTGCTCGAAAACGGCGTGATGGCTGGTTTGAGAGAAATCGGCAACAGGTTTGAGAGCAAGGAATACTTCCTGGCTGAGCTGACCATGGGCGCAAAACTGGTCGACCAGTGTATCGCCATACTGGACCCCCACCTCCCCAGGATAGAAGGCCCGAAGCGAGGGGTTGTGGTGATCGGGGCGGTCAAGGGCGATCTGCACTCAATCGGGTATGGCATGGTGGCCAAACAGCTCGAGCTGGCTGGCTATGAAGTCCATGATATGGGCATCAATACGCCCCCCATGTCGTTTATCGACAAAGCCAGAGAAGTCAAAGCCGATATCATCGGGCTTTCGGCTTTTCTCGTCACCACAATTCCCTACTGCAACGAGGTGGTTAACTACGTGCGTGACATGGGTTTACGAGAACAGTTCAAGATCATCATCGGTGGGGCAGAAACCAATCAGGAAGTGGCAAATGCGATGGGCGCTGACGGTTATGCGCCGAATGCCACCCAGGCTTTAGCGCTTTGTGACCACCTATTAGGACACACGGTATAACAGAAAGCGAGGAGACGATATGTTAAGCGTGCGAGATTTTCAAGCGCGATCGGTCGATGGCCCTGTATTGAAGATCGATGAATTTGATCTGAAAATTGCCACGAAGATCCGGAAACTGGTTAAAGAATACGGTATCAAATACAACCCCGAACAGCTCATCGTCGATGATGAGACCGCCGACAAGGTATACCAGGCGGCTGTAGATTTTTTGGTCGACGTCGGCGTCTTGAACATCGACACCGAGCGCGCCATCACCTGGTCTCGAGAAGAGGTCGAGGAGGTTGCTCACTACTACCGGACCAACTCCACCGCCAGAAGCTTTGGGCGGGGAGAAGACGAGCATACGGTAGCGCCCCGCACCGGCAAGGATACCCGCCCTCCAGTTGGCTGGGTGGTCGCCGCAGGCGTAATCGACGAGCGCTGGTTGATCCCGCTCCTCCAGGCCAATGCGCAAGACCGGGCGGTTCAGGGCTTCGGCATCGCTGGCGGCGTCTCGGCGGTGCGCGGGATCGTCCCCAAGGCGGGCACGCCCACGGAGATCATTGTTGGCCTGTGGGAAGCGAGCGCACAAATCGAAGCGCTGCGCCGTGCCGGCCGGCCCGACATGCACCTGGGGCTGATACCCACCGTGAGCACCACCGGCGCAACCGCGGCTCTGCTGGCTCAAGGCTTGCGCGGGCCTCACAACACCATGATCGGCATCCATATCATCCCCGAACAGAAGCTGGACTGGGAGCGCCTCAACCTGACCACCCTCTGTCATGAAATCGGCATCTCGCCCTGGACCAGCGCCATGTCCATCCTTGGCGGTCTGGCTGGCGGGCCAGCCGGGGTGGCGGTCTGCGTCCTGGCTAACTTCCTGGCCCAGTTGAGCCTCGCCAAAGGCAGGCTCGGAAGCATTTACGTAAACGATATGACGGGACGTAACAGCAGCCGGGACGCCCTGTGGACTTACAGCGCGAGCCTGCGCGCCGCAGAGCGAAACATCGGGGTTGCGACCGGCACCTGCTCCGGCGATTCTGGCCCGGTGTTCTCGAAAGAAGAAAACCTCATCCGCAGCATTGCCG
>JADYYC010000359.1 GCA_020853835.1 Anaerolineales bacterium | reverse complement strand
TTTTTGTGAAAAACCTTCATTCCTTGACGAATGGGTGATTGTCAAGTAAGATTCATACATCAAGGCAGACGGTTCATCCGTCTGTACAATCAATTAACTCTTTGACCGGGACGAGTAGCCGGAAGCGCAGCCGACAGGAAGAGAGGGTCGCTGATTGAAAGCCCTCTCAGGTAAGCCCCAGCGAAAACCACCCGCGAGAGCGACCCGGAAAGTGGCCCGAGTTTACCCGGCTTCAAGTATGGTGAGCGGCTGACCCCGTTACAGGTCGTACAGAGATGCCCCTGAGGGGCAATCTGGGTGGAACCGCGTGAGTGAATGATGGCTCTCGCCCCAGGATGGGCGAGAGCGTTTTGGTTAATAAGGAAAGAGGTGAGTACTATGGCAGAAATGGAAAAAGAGCGCTATGAGGACAGCGAATTGTATCGCATACGCCATTCCGCCGCGCACGTGATGGCGCAGGCAGTGCTGGAGAAATTCCCGCAGGGCAAATACACGATCGGTCCGCCAGTTGAGGATGGGTTCTATTATGATTTCGAACTTCCACGCCCTCTGACGCCGGAGGATTTGGAAGCGATCGAGAAACGCATGCGCGAGATCATCAAGGAGAAACACCGTTTCGTGAAGAAGGTTATCTCGGCTGATGATGCGCGCAGCATTTTCAAGGACCAGCCGTATAAGCTTGAATTGATCGATGGCCTGGCCGCCGGCGGATTCGATGAGTATGGGAATCCGCTCGATGAAAAGCCGGAGATTTCGATCTATACGCACGGAGCGTTTGTCGATCTGTGCCGCGGCCCGCACGTCGATAACACTTCGCAGATCAACCCAGATGCGTTGAAGCTGATGAATGTTGCCGGCGCCTACTGGCGCGGCGATGAGCATAAACAGATGCTCCAACGCATCTATGGGACGGCCTGGAAAAACGCCGCTGACCTGGAAGATTATCTGTGGAAGCTGGAGGAAGCCAAACGACGTGACCATCGCCGGTTGGGGCGCGAGCTGGACCTGTTCAGTGTTTCTGAAGACGTCGGCCCCGGCCTGATCCTCTGGCATCCCAAAGGCGGCATGGTGCGCAAGATCGTCGAAGATTTTTGCCGCGAAGAGCACGAAAAAGGCGGCTACGAATTCGTCTACTCCCCGCACATCGGCAAGGCCAGCCTGTGGGAGGCCAGCGGGCACCTGGACTGGTACAAAGAGAATATGTATGCGCCGATCGAGATCGAAGGACAGCAGTATTACCTGAAGCCGATGAACTGCCCGTTCCACATCCAGATCTACAAGAGCCGCATCCGCTCGTATCGCGACCTGCCGATGCGGTTTGCGGAATGGGGAACGGTTTATCGTTTTGAGCGCAGCGGCGTGTTGCACGGTTTGCTGCGGGTGCGCGGCTTTACCCAGGACGACGCCCATCTGTTCTGCCGTCCAGACCAGATGGCGGAGGAGATCGACCGTGTGCTGCAATTTAGCCTCAACCTGCTGCGCGCCTTCGGTTTCAAGGATTTCCAGGCTTACCTCTCGACGCGCAACCCTGAGAAATTCGCTGGGTCGGTCGAACTCTGGGAAGCCCCGACCGAGGCCCTGCGCCAGGCGCTTATCCGAGCGCAGGTCCCCTATCAAATCGACGAGGGCGAAGCCACGTTTTATGGGCCCAAGATCGATATCAAGATGCGCGACGCGCTGGGCCGCGAATGGCAGCTTACCACGATCCAGTTCGATTTCAATCTTGCCGAGCGGTTCGACCTGACGTTTATCGGCGAGGACGGGCAGCCGCACCGGCCTTATATGATCCACCGTGCGCTGTTGGGCTCGATGGAACGGTTTATGGGTGTGTTGATCGAGCACTACGCGGGGGCCTTCCCAGTCTGGCTTGCGCCAGTGCAGGCGGTGTTGATCCCGATCGCTGACCGGCATCTGGACTACATCCGTGAAGTGGCGGATAAGCTCAAGGCGGCCGGCCTGCGGGTCGAGATCGACGATCGCAGCGAGCGCATGAACGCCAAGATCCGTGACGCCCAAAACCAGAAGATCCCCTACATGCTGGTTGTCGGAGACCAGGAGGTGGGGCAGGGGCAGGTGGCGCTGCGTTTACGCTCGGGTGAGAACCCGGGGGCGATGCCGGTTGAGGCGTTTATCGAGAGGGCCAGACAGGATATTCAACAAGCGGTATAAGGCAAATGGGATGCGCCGGACAGGCTCGTCCGGCGCATCCTGGCGTCATTTTGATGTTAAGAATGTTAAGAATTAGTTGACGATTTGATTGTTTTTTGGTATTATGCCTGGACTGAAAAAAAGACCTTCGATGAGGAGGTTCAAGGAAGGAGTGAGTTATCAGCGCAGTAAATTATCGGGTTAATGAGTCCATTCGCGTCCCTCAGGTGCGCCTGATCGGCCCGGAAAATGAAAATTTCGGGGTCGTCTCGATCGATGAAGCCCAACGGATTGCTCGAGACGCCGAGTTGGACCTGGTCGAGGTTGCGCCCACCGCTGATCCGCCCGTCTGCCGGGTGATGGATTTCGGGAAGTTCATCTACGAACGAGCCAAGAAGGAGCGCGAAGCCAAGAAAGCACAAACGAAGATCGAGGTCAAAGAGATCCGCCTGCGTCCAAAAACTAACGAACACCATCGTGATTTGAAGGTTCGTGACGCCCGGCGATGGCTCCAGGACGGAATGAAGGTTAAAGTACGCATCCGCTTCCGCGGCCGGGAGATCAGTTACCCCGAGATCGCGCTCAACGACCTGAAGGAAGTCGCCGAAGACCTGTCGGATATTGCTATTATCGAGCAGGCTCCAGCGTTAGAAGGCCGCACAATGTTGATGGTGCTGGCGCCCGGTAAAACGGTCAAGAAGAAATAATCTTGTTGCGCTGACATTCCAGGATGTAGGTTAAGTTCTAATCCGCGGATGTGTGCAAGATCCGCGGAATTTTGTGTGAAAGGAGATCGATCGTGCCACGCAAGCAGACTGCTGGGAAGTACAAAATCAAGACGCATAAGGCTACTTCGAAGCGCTTTCGCGTCACAGGTACGGGCATGTTGATGCGGACCAAGATTGGCAAGAGCCACCTGCGCCGGCGCACTCCAAAGCGTGTAAAACGCCAGTTCATGGAGATGCAGCAGGTCAAAGGTCGTGGAATTGTCAAAACCGTCCATCGCCTGGCGCCTTACCTAGACAAGAGAGACTGAGGCGACGTGAGGAGCAGCGGGCGCGCCAAACACGGCTGCGCCTGAATTGGAAGAATTCACAAGGTTTGCGACTGCTGGGTGTGTGAAACGGGCATAAAACGCCGGCGCCCAGGGGTTCGCAGGAGGTAGAACATGGCTCGTGTAAAAACTGGACCGTATCGAAGACAGCACCACAAGAAGGTCCTCA
>JADYYC010000358.1 GCA_020853835.1 Anaerolineales bacterium | reverse complement strand
GTTTCGCCAATTTCGGGGAAGCCCTGAGGCCTGGAACGAATTGATCGCGCGCCTGCCCGGAGCGCATGTTCTGCAAACCTGGGAATGGGCGCAGGTTAAATCGCGCTTTGGCTGGCAGCCGCTGCCGGTGGTCTGGGAAAGCGCAGCAGGCGAAACGCTGGCCGCGGCGATGGCGCTGGCGCGCTCTGTCCGCCTGCCGGGTTGGGCCTCTCCGCCGAAAGTCTTCTATCTCCCCAAAGGTCCTCTGTTGGACTGGCAGGATACCAACCTGCGGCGCCAGGCGCTGGCTGATCTTACCGAACAGGCGCGGCGCGCAGGGGCGATTTTTATCAAGATCGATCCCGACGTGCCAGCCGGTTTTGGAGTCGAGGGTCAGCCGGGTTCTACCGAGGATGCGCTGGGTCGCAGCCTGCAGACGGAACTGAGCGGTCTGGGGTGGCGGTTCTCGGACGAGCAGGTCCAGTTTCGCAACACGGTCGTGCTGGATTTGAACCCCGACGAGGAGGCGCTGCTGGGGCGCATGAAACAAAAAACACGCTACAACATTCGCCTGGCAGATCGGAAGGGAGTCGTAATTCGTGTAGCTGATAGAAGCGAGACGGGCTTGCTCTACCGCATGTACGCGGAAACGGCGGCCCGCGACGGCTTTGTCATCCGCGACCAGGCTTACTACGAGACGCTCTGGCCCTATTTCTTCGACCAGGGGCTGGCAGAAGCGTTGGTCGCCGAGGCGGAGGGCGAACCGCTGGCTGCCCTGGTAGTCTTTCATTTTGCCGGCAAGGCCTGGTATATGCATGGGATGTCGACACAGTCGCAGCGCGAGAAGATGCCCAATTATCTGCTTCAATGGGAGGCCATCCGGCGCCTCAAGCGGGCCGGCATCCGGACTTACGACCTCTGGGGCGCGCCCGACCGCTTCGATGAGGACGATCCGATGTGGGGGGTGTTTCGATTTAAGGAGGGCCTGGGAGGCCAGGTAGTTCGCCACATCGGGGCCTGGGATTTACCGCTCCGTCCGCTCCTCTACCGTTTATATACCCAGGTTCTGCCGCGCCTGCTGAGCGTGATGAGGCGGCGCGGGATCGAACGCACACAGCGCATGCTTGGATAACAGAAAAGATCAAGGAGCAAGAAATGAAATTACTTCCTCGCTTAAAAGTCGCCCATCTCCCAACTCCGGTGGAGCCGCTGCCGCGGTTGTCCGCCAGCCTGGGTGGGCCGAAAATCTGGATCAAGCGCGATGACCAGACCGGGCTGGCCCTGGGCGGGAACAAAACCCGCAAGCTTGAATTTCTCATGGCAGAAGCCCAGGCCAACGGCGCCAAAACCGTCATCACAGCCGGGGCGATGCAGTCCAATCACTGCCGCCAGACCGCCGCGATTGCAGCGCGCTTTGGCCTGGGCTGCATCCTGGTGCTTTACCCCGTGGACGATTCCGGCGCGGCGGCGGACGATTTACCCCCGCTTTCGGGCAACTTGCTCCTCGATCACCTGCTGGGCGCTGAAATCGTCCTTACCCGGCGTCCGGAGCGCGATGCTAACCTCGAGCGGGTGTTTCAGGCCGCCTGGGACGCCGGCCGCCGGCCCTACTTGATCCCCTATGGCGGATCGAACCCCACCGGGGCGGCTGCTTATACCTTCGCCATGCAGGAGTTTCTCGCACAGAATATAGCGGTGGATTGGATCGTCTTCCCGTCCTCTTCGGGCGGCACCCAGGCCGGCCTGGTTCTGGGCGCCCGTGCGTTTGGCTTCCAGGGGCGCGTCCTGGGGATCAGCGTCGATGAGACGGTCGAGACGCTCAAAGCGCGGGTCGCCAGCCTGGCAACCCAAACGGCCGACCTGTTGGGCGAGCCGTTCACTTTCCATGATGATGAAATCCTGGTGAACGCGGACTACGTCGGCGGCGGTTATGGGGTCGCCGGCCCAGGCGAGCGCGAGGCCGTCGATCAATTTGCCCGCCAGGAAGGCCTGCTGCTCGACCCGGTTTACACGGGGAGGGCGGCGTATGGGCTGATCGACCTGGTCCGCAAGGGTTTCTTTACCTCGGAAGAGCGGGTGCTGTTCTGGCACACGGGCGGCGCGCCAGCCCTGTTTGCCGATCGGTATCGTGATTGGTTGAGCTGACGCTGGGTGAACCGGGGCGCTGATCGCACGCCGGTTGCCACCCCGTTGAAACAATCTCAGCTTTGCGGTTTACCCCCGCTGGATGAGTAATCGCGCTGCCGGCTCAGGCCGGGGGCTGGCCTCTGGAGTTGCTCAAAGAAGCGCCTGAACATTGCGGAATAGGATAACCGGCGGATTCTTGAAGCAGATTTGCGGGCGAGATCCAGATCAGCCGGAAGCCTGCTGAAAGTCCCTATCTGATATTGATCGACCAGTTCCCTGGCTGGCGCCTCTGCGGGCGGCAGCAGTTTTCCCAGGGCCGCGGCGCGTTCGGACGGCGTTTCCGTGGCGGCGGGGCGTTTGCCCAGCCGGGAAAGGCTGCGGTTGACCTCCAGATATGCCTTGGAGAGGAGCGGCAGTTCCGCCTGGCGCGCCCAGCGCTCCACAAGGCGGGGCGGGCGGATGCCGAGGCGCTGGAAGGCTTTCTCGAGCACAAGCGGAATGGGCGGGATCTGGAGCGGCCTGGGTTTGGGGGCGCGCTCGGCCCACTCGGCCAGATTGCGGACCGCTGCCGGGGGCGTCATGCCCAGGTGGATGAACAGCCTCTCCAGCAGGGATGGCGCGGTCGGCAAGCCAAAAACCGGCAGGGATATGAGCGCCAGGGCGAGCAGCGCTATTCCGGCAGCCAGGATGGCGGCCCATGACGCAAAGCGGGCTGACTTGGCCTGTGCATTCGCCGGAGCGATCGGGCTTGCCGCTTCGCGCAGGAGCGCGAGCTGCTCCCGCTTGTCTTCCCGCAGGGCCTCCCGTTCTTCTTCTAGGGAGAACTGGTCGCCCGCGGGCGCCAGATTGGTTTCCAGGCGCGTCAGGGCGGGCTGCGAGGCGGTTGGCTCGAATTCGACCCAGCCATAGCTCGGGAAATAGACCTCAGGCCAGGAGTGAGCGTCTTTTTGGCGGATTAGGTAGACGTTCTCGTCCGCCGAGGCGCCAATCGCCTCGCCGTCCAGCGCCTCGCCCTGGGCGTATCCGACCGCCCAGCGCGCCGGAACGCCCAGCGAACGCAGCATGATGATTTCGGCTGAAGAATAGTAGTTGCAGAAACCAGCCTGCGACTCGAATAAGAACCAGTCGAGCGGTTCTTGACCCGGCGGGGGCGCTTGTTCGAGCACCTCTACATAGCGGATGTTGGCGCGCAGGTAATTGGTGATCGCAAGGGCTTTATCGTAAGGAGATTCAAGCCCGGCGGTGATTTTTTCTGCCAGCTCGCGCGTGCGCGGTGTGATAGTGTTTGGGATTTGCAGATAGCGCTCCGTCACCCAGCCTGGATAACTCGTGCCGTCCGAGCGGAGCTCGTCGGCGGTTGGCGCGCTGAGCGAGGCGAGGATATCGTAGCTCTCCCCGGGGGATATAGGGGGGTTCGCGGAAAAGGTGGATATGTCAATCGTCCCGTCGGAGTTCGGGAGATACTCCAACTCGCCAAAGCGGCTCACCCAGAGCGGCTGCGAAGGGGTGAACAGGGTGGTGATGTTCGAGGCGCTGGTGAGGGAGAAGCTCCCCAGCCAGCGTCCGATGCCCGGGTCGGTTGGAATGTCTTCGCCAAACGGGTCGAATTTTCGAACCCTGTCAAAGGTCG
>JADYYC010000357.1 GCA_020853835.1 Anaerolineales bacterium | reverse complement strand
CGATGAACCAGTGCAGCTTTTGCAGGATAATCGCAGGCGAAGCGCCAAGCACACAGCTTTATCAGGACGAGCACCTGACCGCCTTTCGGGACATCCACCCGGTGGCGCCGACGCACATCCTGATCGTGCCCAACCGCCACATCGCTTCGCTCAACGAGGCGACGCCGGAGGACGAGCGGCTGCTGGGGTCGATGTTCACGCTCGCACGCCGGCTCGCCCAACAGGAGGGCATCGCCGAAGAGGGTTACCGGCTGATCGTGAACACCGGCTGGCACGGCGGGCAGACTATCTATCACCTACACATGCACCTGATCGGCGGGCAGCGCATGCGCCACCCCATGGGGTAACCTTGATCACCTCCGCCCAGAACCCCCGCATCAAGTGGCTGAAGGCGCTGCAGAGCCAGGCGCGCCTGCGCCGCGAGGAAAGGACCTTTGTCGTGGAAGGGGTGAGGCTGATCGAGGAGGCGCTGACGGCGGGCTGGACGGCCCGCCTGGTCATCCACACCGAGGAGTTGTCCGAGCGCGGGCGGAAAGTCCTGGAGGGGTTTGCGGAGCAGGGGGCGCAGATCGAGGCCGTCAGCGAGCCGGTGCTGCGCGCAGCCAGCGACACGCGCACACCCCAGGGGCTGCTCGCGGCGCTGGAATGGCGGGATCTGCCGCTGCCACCCAAGCCGGATTTCGTCCTCATACCCGACCAGATCCAGGACCCCGGAAACCTGGGGACGATGCTGCGCAGCACGCACGCGGCGGGGGCGCAGGCGGCGCTGCTGCCGCCGGAAACGACGGACGCCTTTGCGCCCAAGGCGCTGCGCGCGGGCATGGGGGCCCACTTCCGGCTGCCAATCCACAGCCTCGACTGGGAGGCGATCCGCCAGTACCTGGCGGGCGTCACGATCCTGCTGGCAGCCGCCGACGAAGGCCTGGCTTACACGAGGGCCGACCTGCGGGCGCCGCTGGCGCTGATCGTGGGGAGCGAGGCACAGGGCGCCAGCCAAGAGGCGCGCCAGGCTGCGGCGGGCTGTCTGCACATCCCGCTGCCCGGTGGGAGCGAATCGCTCAACGCGGCGGTGGCGGCGGGCATTTTGATGTTCGAAGTCGTGCGTCAGCGCCAGCTATAAGGCGGCGGCAGGGCGCTCCTAATGATATTGGGAGACTGCCACGCCGCCAAAGAACGGCGGCTCGCAGAGACATAAGAGTGTCGCTCTAGAGTGAAGAGCGCGGGCGCGGTGAAAATACTCCTAATGACATTGGGAGACTGCCACGCCACCAAAGAACGGCGGCGCGCAGAGACACAAGAGTGTCGTTCTGGAGTGAAGAGCGCGGGCGCGGTGGAAATACTCGAAAAGTGCACAAAAACTCAGAAAAGGCAATTATGAAAATCCGTTCGATCACCTTCTTCCTGAACCCACGCTGGCCACCCGATGCCAAACTGCTGAAGGACTGCTCCAACCTGGCAGAGGCCGCCCGCGGGGCTTTTGAGGGGTCTGGCTATGAAGTGCAGACCGTCCGCATCGCCACGCCGCCCTTTGCCAGCATTCTCCCGAGCGTGGACGAAGCGACGCTGACCGGTCTGGCCGTCAAGCTGGAAAGGCTGGCCGTATCGATGGGGATCCAATACCTCTCGCTCGGGCCGGCGCTGCCGCAAAAACCGGCGCACTATGAGCTCATCCCGCCTGTCCTCGCGGCGACGCAGAACGTGTTCCTGACGGGTATCATGACCACGGAAGAGGGGGGCGTCTCGCTGCCGGCGGTGTGCAAATGCGCCGAGGTGATCCACCAGACGGCCGGTTTAGAGGCGAACGGCTTTGCGAACCTGCGCTTTGCGGCGCTGGCGGGCGTGGGGGCAGGCGCGCCGTTCTTCCCGGCGGCGTATGCAGGGAGCGAGCGCCCGGGCTTTGCGCTGGCGCTGCAGGCGGCCGATCTGGCGGTCGAGGCGCTTTCAGAGGTCAAAACGCTGGCCGAGGGGCGGGCGCGCTTGATCGAGGCGGTCGAGCAGCACGCGGCGGCCCTCACCCAGATCGCCCAGGGGCAGGCGGAGGGGTCGGGGTTTGACTTCGAGGGGCTGGATTTCACGCTTGCGCCGTTTCCCAGCGTCGAAGAATCGATCGGGACGGCGCTAGAGAGCCTGGGGCTGCCGGGCTTGGGGCAGCACGGATCGCTGGCGGGGGTCGCCTTTCTGGCCGACACGCTGGACCGCGCCAGGTTCATGAGGACGGGCTTCAACGGGATGATGCTGCCGATGCTGGAGGACGCAACGCTTGCGCGGCGGGCGAGCGAGGGGCTGCTCAGTGTGAAAGACCTGCTGATGTTCTCCGCGGTGTGCGGGACGGGGCTGGACACGATCCCGCTGGCGGGGGAGACGACCGTCGAGCAACTCAACGCGCTGCTGCTGGATCTGGCAGCGCTGGCGATGCGGCTGGACAAACCCCTGACGGCGCGCCTGATGCCCATCCCAGGTAAAAAGGCGGGCGACTCGACGGGCTTTGACTTTGCCTTTTTTGCCAACAGCCGTGTCATGGCGCTGGAGGCCGAGCCGCTGGAGCGGCTGATGAGAGGGGACGAGGTCTTGCAGCTCGGGCAACGGGCCTGACCCCTTTCGTAAAAGCGCAGGAGGGGTGATACGGGGCGTGGGCAAATTTGATCGGAAAGATCGTTTCGTTTTTGAAAAAACGAATCGAAACAAATCTCGTCATACCATTGCATCAGACAGTTCTTCTTCAACGGAAAAGCTGGAGTGAAAAGAGCCCTGATCAGGATCAAGCGGGCCCGAGGGCTGGTCTGAGGCGAACTTACACTCCATTTCCTCAGTGAGCTCCCGCAAGGCCTGTTCTAACGCATCTGTATAGGGGGTATCCCGTCCAGGCCCAAAGAACAGGTGCTGGGTCCTGATCAAGCGGTTGAGGCAGGTGGAGGCGAAGCAAAGGGTGCGAACGACGAGGATGGTCTCCATCAGGTCGGAAGAGGGGGTATAGCACTCGACCAAACGGCGGGTGAAGAGGCGCAAGATGGCGATCTCTTCGGCGAGGCCCTGGAAGTCCGAGGATTCCAAATCGCGAAGATCACGTTTGTGGGCGCGGCGGGTGTAGAAGCCGTGCTTGAGGGCGTTCAGGTTGCCCGGCTGGGCGCCGCGGGGACGCTTTGGTTTGGCAAGGGGCGATGGCGCAGGTGAAGGAGGGAGGGAGCGGGGCGGGGTCATAGGTTTCTAGGGATGGGAGGTTTTGTCGATACTTCAATTATAGCACATATGTTCTTATAAACGGGAGGTAATAAGGAAATTGATGGGGTTCGCCATCTTATGATTTAATTATTTTGATGAAATCACGATAAGAGCATGTCTGGGAATTTATTCAAGAGTTCACAACAGAAGTTTATGCGTCATGGAATGTAATGCCGCTCTTGTGTAAGAATGTCCCCATCTTCGACTTCGAGAATGAAATTTATATTATTTCCCCAGCTTACTCTATTCTTCTCTATTTCAGTAATTTGATAAGGGAGAGTAAAATCTGGAAGCATATAATTACCGGGTCCAACACTGAAACTTTGCAATTTAATTCGGACTGTATTTCCTCTTCGTACAATCTCCGTTATCTTGCCATTATCGGGTATCTGCCCAACGAGATGTAAAACAACAAATGACTTATTGAAGTCAACTTCCTTGAAGGTCTCCATCATATACTCAGGATATTGGATACCAGACGCGGGATGAATTATCTCATCAGGGGATGCAATTATCAATAAATCTGGCACAGATAGGTTATAAGAACCAACTACGAGAAATGGCGCCTTTTCTACTAATACGTTGAATTGCAGAATGTGTGATACGCTACAACCGACTGATATTAAACCCGCACTAATCACAAGGATCAGTGCCTGAAATTTCTTCCTAGAACCCACTTGATCGTGATTGACAAATAGACCTGTGCAAAAGGGAAAAGTAGCCATGAACAAGTTCGCCTCCCGGAACCTGCATCCCAAAAACCCACATTATACTAAAGCAACAAACACCGCGATAGCGCGCATGTATTTCATTTCATTATACCGCCCCTATGTTTCTAGTAGTTAGTCACCTTGAATAAGATGGAATGGAACTTGCACACTGCAGGGCAAAGGAGACCCTGGAGATGCCACGAAAAAAGTACCTTATCAATCTATCCGACGAAGAACGCACAAGCTTGGTGG
>JADYYC010000356.1 GCA_020853835.1 Anaerolineales bacterium | reverse complement strand
TGGTTATCCAGGCGGCATGTTCCGGCGTGAAAAAGCTCGCCGGGCGAGACTTCAAAGCCCGATCCAGCCCCTCGCGCACGATCCGGTTGCGCACGACCGGATCCGCCAGGGAGTATCCCTTCTTCGCTTCGTCCGCAGTGAGCTCCCTGGGGATTACATCCAGCAACGTGACGCGCACGCCCGCGTTCGCCAGGTGGGCGGCGATCCCCGCGCCCATCGTACCGGCGCCGATCACGACGACATGGTAAATGTTGTACTGCATTTGGCCTCCTTTACACAAACTCTGAACGCCAGAAACCGGGGGTAATCAATCACCCCTTCACCAACCAGCGCCTTCCGGGCACGGCTGGATGGTGCAAATTTTGATATATCCGATGATGATGAGAGGCTGGCAGCTTACCCGCTTCCCGCTGAGCTGCACTGAGGTCTGTGGTGAAACCGATTTTTTATCGATGATGGCAGAGGCTGCCCGGTATTGCCGGGTTCGGGGCTGATCCGGACAACCTCCGCCGAAAAAACTCGAGCTACTGCGGCTGTTCCTGAATATAAACCATGAAATCCATGAAGACCACCGCGGAACCCCCCACATCCCGGTTGCCCACGCCTACGCCGACCTGTCCGGCGTTAAAGGTGCGGTCCTCCACCGAGGCAAGCTGGACCTCGTTGGCCCACAGCGTCAGCTTTCCGTTCACACAATCTGCACGTAACCCGTTTTCCTGGCCTGCCATCCGCACCGTGCCGGTGGTGTCGTAGCCTTCATCCAGCCAGCGCAGCTGACCGCCTTGCTTCATGCCGATGCCATACCAACCGTCAAACCCCACGCCCAGGATGTAATAATTTCCGCCGTTGACGAAGTTGCAGATGACCCCGTAGTAACCATCTATCGGGCCAGAAATACGTTTGCCGGTCACCTCTACCCGCACATTTCCATACGGTTCGTTGCGCACGCTGAAGATGATATCTTTTGGCGCTTGATTGGTGATCATATAGCCGCCGTAAGAGTATTGGAGGCGGAAGTTGTCCGCCTTTTCAGTGACCCAGAAACCCGACTTGAGGTCATCCTGGTAAGTCAAACGCCATTGCGGTTCGGGCGTAAACGTGGGGGTTGCGGTAAATTCGGGGGTTGGCGTTTCGCTGGGCAGCGGTGTGTCGGTCGGCAAGGGCGTGGATGTTGGCGGCAGCGTTTCGCTCGGTTCTGGGGTGCTGGTGGGCGGCATGACCTCCCCCTCGGGCGTCAACGACCCCAATGCCTGGGCATCCAGCGTGGGGGTAACTTGTGAGGCGCTTTGCGTCAGCTCCGCGGCGATCGTCTCCACCGCCTGAGTAAATTCCAGGTCTGAAACCTGGGTAGGTTCAGGTCCTTTCACGATCGCCTGACAGCCGCCCAGGACGATCACCGCAGCTACGAACAAAGTGAAAACGGGGACGTACGATCGAACGCGCATGCTTCTCTCCTCGATTACAGGTTTTCCTTTGAAAGGCTTCCACAAACTCATCAATTTGCAGCCTCCCATCAACCAGCCACGAGCCATCCGAGCGGCGATAAATGCTCGGGTCGCCAAGCGCCTCCCACGAGGTAATTTCGCCAACGAATGCCTCCAGTATATCATGAATTGTCAACAAACCTTGCAGCCCGCCGTACTCATCGATCACCATCACGATGGGCGGCTGCGCAGTTTTAAAAACCTCCAAGACCTGAAGCGCCGGCGCGTTCTCGGGCACAAAAATTGGCGGGATCAACACTTCCTGCAAGTCAATTGGAGCGCCCGAAAGACAGATTCGGAGCAGATCTTTCGCCAGAACCACACCCTGCACGTCATCCAGGCTGCCACACCCGACAGGAAAACGTGAGTGCTGGCTATTAGTGACGATGCGCAAGTTCTGCTCCAGCGGCTGATCCAGGTCCAACCATTCGATTTCGGTGCGCGGGGTGATTAACATGCCAGCCCGACGGTCGCCCAACCTGAAGACACCTGAAACCAGATTTTTCTCCGCTTCCAGGATCACGCCCGCCCGGGTCGCTTGCGAAATGAGTACCTTCAGGTCGTCCTCAGTCACGAGCGGTTCGTCGGGCTCCTCCGCCCTGAGTATTCGCAGGACCAGATCAGTCGCCGCGCTGAGCAGCCATGCCAGTGGAGCTGTTATCCTTGCGAACAAACGCATCGGCCGCGCCAGGGCTGCCGCCAGGCTTTCGGGTCGGATCAAAGCCAACCTTTTCGGGGTCAACTCTCCAAACACAAGTGTAAAGAACGTGATCAGAACTACCACCAGGGCAAGCGCGATAGCCTGGCTGTACGAGGCCAGCATTTTGATGTTGGCTAAACGAGCTGCGAGCGCCTGAGCAACTGTCGCGCCTCCGAACGCCCCCGCCAGCACTCCCACCAGCGTAATTCCAATCTGCACGCTGGCAAGAAAGTCGGTGGGTTCGCGCGCCAGTTCCAGCGCGGCGCTTGCGCCGCGGTCGCCTCGATTTGCCCGTTCTTGTAGCCGGTTCTTACGCGCAGTGACAACGGCAAACTCGCTCATTGCCAGCAACCCGTTGAGCAAGATCAAAAACAGGATCATCAGTATTTCGATTGTTATTGAAACCATGTTCATAGTTTACTTTTCCGCCTCAGCCTGGTCAAGCCTCAAGCCGCCGTGCTGGAAAACCCCTCTTCAAGGATAAGAAGCACGCAATTTTCATATGTACCGCTTCTGGCTGGCTTCGAGCCAGGCCGGCGGATTATTAAGGTGCGTGTCTGCGAACCTGATTATCTCCAAACGTTCATTTCACCGCGCCCTGTTGCCTCAGCGCAGATCGCGGCCGGAGTAATCCAGTATCTGGCGCGCCACGATCAGACGGTTGATCTGACCGGTGCCTTCATAGATATCGCTGATCTTTGCGTCTCGAAACCATTTCTCGAGCAGGTAATCGCGGCTGAAACCCAGCGGCCCGAGGAGCTCGACCGCGCGTTGGGTGATCTTGTTGACGATATCGCCAGCCCGCACCTTGCACATCGACGCCTCTTTGGAATTTGGGCGCTGGTTGTCTGCCATCCAGACCGCCTTGATCACCAGCAGCCAGGCCGAGCGCAGCAGGATCTCCATATCGATGACCTCGCGCTCGATGTTGGTCATCTTCTGACGCGGCAGGCCATAGCGCACCTCGATCCCGTGCGCGGCCAGCATATTTTTCAGCTCTTCCAACGCGGCGCGCGCCACGCCCACGGCGGTCGCAGCTACCAGGGGCCGGGTGGCATCGAAGGTCGCCATTGCGCCCTTGAAGCCCTCGATCGTGGGCGCTTTGACCACCTCCGCGCTGCCGAGCAGGTTCTCGAAGGGCACGCGCGCGTCTTGCAGCACAATCGAAACGGTGTCGCTCGCCCGTATCCCCATCTTGTGTTCCAGCTTGGTGACGGTGACGCCGGGCGTGTTAGCTTCCACCACGAACGCGCGCATGCCAGCCTTGCCGGCCGTGGGATCGATAGTCGCCCAGACGACGACAAAGCCGTCGCTCTCGCACAGAGATTTATGCCCGGCGGTGACGAAGATCTTCTCGCCGTTCAGCACCCACTCGTTGGTCGCCGGGTCCAAAACAGCCGTGGCGCGAATAGCGGATGTGTCCGAACCGGCCTGGGGTTCGGTCATCGCCATCGCGCCGAACACCGGCTTTTCCCCCTTGAAGCGCGCCAGGAATTTCTCCTTCTGCTCAGGCGTTCCGGCGGCCTCCACCGCGGCCGCGCCCAGACCTCCGCCCGGCGTGCACAGGTACATCCCCACGTCCCCCCAGGAAAGCCTTTCGAGAGTGAAGGCAAGCTGCTGATAGCCGATGCGCGGGCGCGGTTTGCCTTCGGCGTCGACTTTCTTCCTTTCTGCCGCCGGGGCAAGCGACCCCGCCCCGGTCTGGCGCATCGCCATGTGCATAAAGTTGATGTAATCCCAGGGGATCTCATGCTCGTGTTCGTCAAAATAGCGCGATTTGGGGCGCATCATATTTATTGCAACGGTTTCGAGGGCCGTATCGATCATCTGGATCGGTTTGGGAGCCTCAAATTCGATCATCGTAGCCTCCTGTCATCCTTTCAAGCTCACAGCAGAGCAGCGAAAACCAACAACCCGCGGCCGTCCGATCAAACGATCGCCAGACCGTTCAACATGGCAAAGCCGCGCCCGTTGCGCATCCAAAGCTCCACCGGATGCTCGCGGATGTAGCCATGCCCGCCGAGCGTTTGCACCGCCCGGTCGCTGACCATCATCGCCATGTCGGCTGCGCCGGTCAGCGCCAGGTAGGCATTCTGGTATGCTTCTGCTTTTCCACTGTCCAGCATCCAGGCTGCCTCCCACACCAGCAGCCGGATAGCCTCGATCTCGGTGGCCATCTCGGCCAGCATGAAGGCGATCGCCTGTTTCTGAGCGACCTTCATACCAAACACTTCCCGGTCCTTGGCGTAATCGATGGCGTAATCCAGGGCGGCGCGGGAGGTCCCCACCGCCAGGGCGGCCATCGCAAGCTGCATCGACGCCAGCAGCGGCGCAAATACATGCCCCTCGGCGCCGCCCAAGCGGTCCTCTTTGGCGACCTGCACGTTATTGAGTTTCAACGCGTAAAGCGGCAGCGCGTGCACGCCCAGGGTTTTCTGGCGCTCGCCAACTTCAACCCCCGGCTGGCCG
Organism: Anaerolineales bacterium; assembly: GCA_020853835.1. GTDB lineage: Bacteria > Chloroflexota > Anaerolineae > Anaerolineales > UBA4823 > UTCFX2. The sequence goes on along the minus strand of JADYYC010000356.1, from coordinate 516 downwards.
CCCTGCAGGATAAACCCCTGGGTCTCGCCGTCCAGGCGCGCATATACGATCAGCGCTTCGCAGCCATCTGCATAGGGCACATAAGTCTTCTCGCCGTTGAGGATGTACTTCCCGCCCTCCTCGACCGAGGTCGTCTTCAAATCCAGCGGGTCGAAGTCCAGAGCCGGCTCGATCAGGGCGGCGGTGAAAGGCGTCCAGGGTCCTTCGGCGATCTTTGGCAGCCAGGTTTGCTTCTGGCTTTCACTCCCCATGAGCGCCACCGGGGTGGCGAAAAGCCCCGGCGCCAGCACTGCCAGCGCCCCGGCCAGGTCGCCGTAGGCCAGTTCTTCTGCCGCCAGCACCCCCGTCACCGCTGAGCGCTCGCCAAATCCGCCATATTCCTCGGGCAACGAGGCTTGCAGATAGCCCAATTCCCAGCCCTTTTCGATCAACCTTTCCGGCAGCGCGTTGGCCTCATCGGCGTCGTGCATCGCCGGGCGTAAATCGTTGCGCGCATAGCGGTGGATCGCCTCCACC
>JADYYC010000355.1 GCA_020853835.1 Anaerolineales bacterium | reverse complement strand
TACGGCGGAAAGGTGCGCAACCCCAAAGAGCTGCAAGACCTGCAGAAAGAATCCGTCGCGCTAAAACGCTATTTGAGCGTGCTGGAAGAGCGCCAGTTCGAGGCGATGCTGATCGAAGAGGATGCGATAGCCCGACTCGCCAGAATCCTCGTAGAACAGGCTGACGCGATTGCCGAGCATGCCGCGCACAGCCAGGAGTTGGAAAGCGAAAAGCAAAAGCTGCAAAGCGACATCCGCCGCTTCGAGGACGAGCGCCAGGCGACCGCCTCGACCATCGAGCCGGAGGACCTGGCGGAATATACCCGGCTGCGCGCCAAACGGCGCGGGATCGCGGTGGCCAAGGTGGTCGACCGGGCCTGTTCCGCCTGCGGATCGACGCTCAACGCGGCGCTCTTGAGCGCCTCCCATTCGCCAAACGCGCTCAACTTCTGCGACATGTGCGGAAGGATTTTGTACGTCGGATAAAACAGGTAGGGCATAACAACCGCGGACGCATAAATGGCAAACCTGCTGCGCAATTTCGACCGCATCTCGTTCTGGATCGGTTTCCTGGCGGCGACGTTATTCTGGTGGCTGCTTGCCCGGCTGAAGCCGCTCCTCGTCCGCGTGTGGGAAAACTTGCGCGAGCAGGCCGCCACGACGCGCCTGGAGCGCTCGCAGGGCGACGAGATCCGCATTGGAAACGACACGCTGCGCCGGGCGCAGGGCTGGCACCTGGCGGCGCCGCTCTTCTCGCTGGATGAGATCGCCATCCAGCCGCGCCTGTTGGCGCCCAGCCCGCTCCCCTACGCCTACGAACCCCCTCCCAGCGACGACATCACCGATTGGGCGCTCAGCTACACCTCCGACGATCCCGAACTGGGCTCGTTCTACCAGGCGCCCATGCTGGGGCTGGCCGAAGCCCTAAAGGGCGGGGCCAACCTGGTCATCTGCGGCGAGCCCGGGACGGGCAAGAGCTTTGCCCTGGCGCACCTGGCGTGCCAGATCGTCCGCAAAGCCCCCGGCAGCGAGGGGCTCCCGCCCCTGGCTCCCGTCCTGATCCACTACGGCGAGCTCCAGTTCCCCCCCGCCGAGGGCGGCGCCCCCACCGACGTGCTCATCGAGGCGGCCGCCGCCACTGCCAGTTCGATCAACGCGCGCCGCTTTCCAAAATTATTCCGCACTTTGATGCAGCACGGACACATCCTGCTCCTGCTGGACGGGTTGGACGAGCTCGCCCCTGCCCAGATGGACGAGGCGTCGCTCAACCTCAAGGCGCTGCTCGAAGAAAACCCTAAACTGCGGATCGTGACCACCGCCCATCCGCTCAACCTGGGCAAGCTGCCCGCGCTGGGGTTCCAGGTCGTGCCGCTCGCAGCCTGGGACAGGGCTCGCAGGGCGTTTTTTATCACGCGCTGGAGCGAGCTGTGGCGGCGCTACGTCGCCGACGAAGCCGCCGCCCGGAGCTCGCCCGCCGATCCGATGATGGTCATCGGCTGGCTGCTCTACGACAGCACGCGCCTCTCTCCCCTCGAACTGACGCTAAAGGTGTGGGCCGCGTTTGCCGGAGATTCGCTCGGGCCGAGCGCGCTGGCTTCGATCGAAGCCCACCTGCGCCGCCTGACGGCAAACCAGCCCGCCAAGAACCGCCTGGGGTTGGAACAACTGGCGGCGCAGATGACGCTGGGCATGGAGCCGCTCGTGGCGCGGCGCAAGGCTGAGAGCTGGCTGGGCGGGTCGGAGGCCGTGGCGCTCGAGCCGGTCGAGGAGCCCGCCGCAGTGCTCTCCGACAAGGCTGCCCCCGCCAAAGTGCGGGCGCGCGGGGCGCTGCCAGACCTGATCGAGGCCGGCCTGGTGGTCGAGCGGGCCGGAGAGCGGGTGGCGCTCGCCCACCCAACCCTGCTCGCCTACCTCGCCAGCCGGCGGCTGGCGGCGCAGAACGCCGCCCCGCAACTGGTCGCCCAGCCCGAATGGGCCGGGCGGTCGACGACGCTGGGCTTTATCGCGGCCCTCGACGGGCAAAGCCCCTGGGTCGAGACGATGTTCAAACCGGAACAGGACGACCTGCTCCAGCGCGACCTGGTCATCGCGGGGCGCTGGCTCGAAAACGCCCTGGAGGGCCAGGCGTGGGCGGCCGCCCTCATGCGCCAGATCGCCCTCAGCCTGCAGAAAAACCAGCTTCCGTTCAGCTTGAGGGCGCGCCTGTTGTCGGGCCTGGTCCAGACGGATCACAGCGGGGTTGTGCCGCTGCTGCGCCAGCGCCTGGAAGACCCGCAGCCGGCGGCGCGCCAGCTCGCCGCGCTCGGGCTGGGCTACCTGCAGGACGTGAAATCGATCGAGCCGCTGGGCAAGCTGGTCTCCGACCGGACGCCCGGCGTGGCGCGCGCGGCGCTGCTGGCGCTGGTCGCGATCGGGCAGAAATCGAGCCTGGAGACCGTCGCCTACACGCTGCTGCACGGCGACGAGGGGCTGCAAAAAGCGGCCGCCGAAGCCCTGGCAAACGACCCGCAGGAGGGCCACCCCACGCTCAAGGAGGCCAGCGAGCTCGAAGACGCCCGCGTGCGCCGGGCGGTGGTCTATGGGCTGGGGAGGGTGCGGCAGCCCTGGGCGGTCGAGACCCTGACCAAACTGGCCGCGGAAGACAAACAATGGGTCGTCCAGGACGCTGCCAGCCAGGTCTTGCAGGCCGTGCAGAACCCCCACCCGCGCCTGCCCCGCCCGCTGCCGCCCCTGCCCCAAACCGCCTGGCTGATCGCCTTTGCGGGCGAGCGCGGCATGGGGGTGGCGCCCGGAAAGCCCGCCTATGAGATGCTGCGCAAAGCCGTCAAGGAAGGCGACGAGGACCAGCGCGTGGCGGCGGTCTATTACCTGGGCCAGAGCGCAGACGCAGAGGCGGCGCTGCCGATTTACCAGTCTTATTTTTCAAGCCAGGGGGAGATGCGCGAGGCGGCGTTCAGCGCCCTGTGGAACATGGCGGCCTGCGGAACCCTCCTGCCGCCGCCCCACCAGTTCGGCCTCATGTGAGATCGGGCACAGCCCGTCTGCAAGCTCAGCTTATTGCGTCGATGATGCGATCGTGCACCGTGGCGGCGTCCAGGTTCAAGATCGAAACCAGCTTGTCCAGCCCGCGCTCGCCCGCCACAACCTCCATGCGCCCGGAGGGGATCTGGAGCACCCGCGCCAGGTAACCCAACAGGTGCTGGTTGAGCTGCGGGTCGTCCGCCGAGCTCGTCAGGCGGATCTTGACCGTCCCATCGTGGAGGATCTCAGCCACTTCGTTCCGGCTGGAGCGTGGGATGATGCGCACCGCCAGCGCGGAGCCCTTTTCACCGTTGTGAAGGTGGAATTTTCGCTTGGGCACTGCTGCTCCTGTCATGATGATATCGCCATGTTGACCAACAAACGATAGATGATCGAGTCGATGAGCTGCAAGAGGATGATCAGCACGATCGGGCTGAAATCGAGGTTGGCGATCGGCGGAAGGAACCTGCGGATGGGGTTCAGGAACGGGTCGACCACCTGGTCAATGGTCCGGCGCACCGGATGGAAGGGGTCCATGAAAAAGGACAGTATCGCCTGGGCGATGATGACCAGGATGAACAACTGGATGACACGATGAATGACACTCGCGATAAAGATCAACCCGACCCTCCCAGTTCATTTTTGACAATCGCAATCTGGCGCGCCCCAAGTATAGCCGTCCCGATCCGCACCATGGTCGCGCCCTCCTGGATGGCGACTTCGTAATCGCCGCTCATGCCCATCGATAGTTCATTCCAGTTCCCGCCCGGCAGCCGCCGGACGAGCTGGTTGCGCAGCCGGCGCAGGTTGCGAAAGTAAGGGCGGGCGCTCTCGGGTTCGAAGAAAAAGGGCGCCATAGTCATCAAGCCGCGCACTTCGAGGTTCGCCAACTCCAGGATGCGGGCGAAATCGGTTTCAAGCGCGGGCCAGTTTTCTTCATCCCAGGCGCGCCAGCCGAATTTGCTCGCCTCGCCGCTCATGTTGCATTCCAGCAGCACCGGCAGCGCCTTTCCGGTCTCGGCGGCAAAGCGGTCGAGGCGTTCGGCCAGCTTCCAACTGTCGAGCGAGTGCACGAAATCGAAATGCTCGCACACGATGCGCGCTTTGCGGCTCTGGATATGCCCGATCATATGCCATTCCAACTCGCCCGCACGACCGAGCGCGCCGATCTTGGCCGCCCCTTCCTCGGCGTAGTTTTCGCCAAAACAGCGCGCCCCGGCTTCGACGGCTTCCTGAACAACCTCGAGCGGGTGCCCCTTAGTGACAACGACCAATTTGACCTCGGAGGCGTCCCGTCCGGCGCGGCGCGCCGACCGAGAGATCTGCTCCAAAACCTGCTCGTAGTTCTCGCGAATCGAAGCTTTTCCAGCCAGGTCCATCTTCACAACCCGATCAGAGCGCCAAACCGGCCCGTTTTGCCTTTCTCTCCCCGGTGGGAATACCACATTTCTGGATGACAGGCCGTGCAAATCTCGGAGACTTCGATCTTGCGCACCCCGGCGCGTTCGAGGGCGAGGCGGTTAGCGCTCCACAGGTCGAATTTTACCGCAGAATCGCCGCCCGAACCATTCTGGCTCAGCAGCAAGCCGCTCGCATCCGCGCCAAAAGACGCCCGCACCTGCTCAACCACCTCGGGCCCGACTTCGTAGTGGTGCGGGCCGATCGAGGGGCCGATCCCCGCCAGGATGTCCTCCGGGCGGGAGCGGTAGCGTTCCACCATCGCCTGCACCGTCTTGAATGCCGCCTGTTCGACGGTGCCCTTCCAGCCGGCGTGGGCCAGCCCGACCACCTTGCGCCGCGGGTCGTAAAAGAAGATCGGCACGCAGTCGGCGAAGCGCATGAGCAGCGTCACCCCCGGCGCGTCGGTCAGGATAGCGTCCGCCCTTTCGTGCGGCACGGCGGTGTTGCGCGGGGCGTCGGTGCAGACCACCCGCGCGCCGCCCACCTGCCAGACGTCATAGCGGCTTTCAAAGGGCCGCTCAAAGGCGCGGAAGACGCGCTTGTGGTTCTCCAACACCCGCCCCGGTTCGTCGCCGACCGTCCCGCCCATGTTGAGCGAATCCCAGGGCGCGGGGCTGAGGCCGCCCTGGCGGCTGATGGAGGCGTGCAGAACGCCGGCCTCGTCCAGGGCGTCGAAGGTGTGGTAGCGGATTTCGTCTTTCTCGGAAAACGGCATTTCAACGCTTTCTATTCAGGGACGGCTCAAGCCGCGTGGGGACGCGGGCCCGCCTGCCCGCATAGATCTGGCGGGTTTCCCGCATCGACTCCTCGACCACCGGGTAGCCGAACCAGGCGGTGGCAAAGCCAAACAAGAACCCGGTCAGCGCCCTGAGCTGCGGGGTGCTTTCGCGATAGGCCCAAAACGAGAGCGGCGGCTGGCTGAGGAGCTGGCTGAAACCGTCCAGCGCGATCGGCATGATCCCGATCACGATCCAGAGGTACCAGGGCAGCGCAGGGAGGCGGTAGCGCGAGAGCGAAAAGAGCAGCCCGAAGAGGAGGATGCCGAAGTAGATCATCACGTCGCGCTGGCAGAGCGCGATCTTATAGCCCATCACCGCATTGCCCACGAACGCGCGCGCCTGGAGCAGGTCGGCGGCGCTCGAACCCTCGCTCAAACCGGTCGCTTGCGCATAAGTCACCAGCCCGCTCATGTGCGCCTCGGCGCGGGGATACACAATCTGCTCCCCAAACAGGAAAAACGAGCGGAAGGCGAGTTGGTGGCACACCAGGCTGAAGCCCTTGTAAATCACGTTTGCGGGGGTTTCCAGGCCGGCCTTCATCATGACCGGCGCCAGGAACGCCAACCCGAGATAAAGCGCCACCACCAGGTTGAAAACCATCATGTAGTGTTTCGAAAACCAGTCCGAAAAAGCGTCTGCGCGCGTCCAGACCCCGTGCTCGCGCAGCTCCCTCAGCCTGGGCGAATCTTCCACCATCTGGATGTGGCGCTCGCGGTCCTGCGCCGCGGCGAGCGTGATGCGCAGCTCCTGCGCGCTGATGGGCGCGTTCAAGCGAAACGGCCCCGTAGTCACCACCGGTATGGAAAGGCCATAGGTTTTGGTCAACTCGGGGTCACGGTCGATGTCGATCTCGAGCAACTGGTGGGGAAATTCCTGGCGGAGCTGCTCTAAAAGGTCCCTGGTCTCGTCGCATAAATGGCAGTCACGCCGCGTGTACAACGTGACGGTGATCATTCAATCGCCCCGAGCGTCCGCAGGTAGTATTGAAACTGATCCTGGCTCATAATGCCAAAGTGGCGGAAACGGATCATCCCCTCTTCGTCGATAAAGAACGTGGTCGGGAGCATGTACACCTTGTAAGCCTGGCTGACCTTGCTGTTCAGATCCAGCAGGACGGGGTAAGTGAGGCCCATGTTCTCGACAAAGGGGGCGACTTTGGCGGGACCCTCCGCCTGGTCGATGCCGATCATGGTGAAACTGGGATACTGTTCCGCATAGGCGTCGAACATGGGCATCTCTTCGACACAGGGGACGCACCAGGTCGCCCAGAAATTCAAGACGACCACTTCGCCGCGCAAATCGGACAGGCGGACTGACTCGCCCTGCAAATTTTCGAGCTCGAAATCATTTGCGAGCGAGCCTTCTTCGAAGCGGGCCAACGGGACGGCCCCGGAGGCGCTCGACCCGCCCAGGGAGATCATCCCGGTAAGCGCCATCGCCACGATCGCGCCCACGCCAAGCAGTATCCCCACCCACAGCCCGGCCACGATCAGGATGAGCTTTTTCGATTTTGGGCTTTTTTTCTCTGCCAAACCGGTCTCCTTCTCAACTTCCTCTGTTCAACCGCCTTTGAACAACCGCGTCAAACGCCCTCGGAAGGGCTCGACGCCTCGATCGCGCCCGCGGCCTCCTGCTCGGCGCCCCTTTCCGGCTCGGGCGAAAGCAAGAGGGCCATGGGCAGCGCCGCCGGGATAAAGGCCGCCCCGAACAGCCACCAGGTGAAGAAATGGCGCCCTTTGCGGTGGGCGATGAACGCCGG
>JADYYC010000354.1 GCA_020853835.1 Anaerolineales bacterium | reverse complement strand
GTGATCGCCAGGTTCTGCTTGCCCAACGCCAGGTTCGCCATCCCGCGCCAGTAATAGCTTTCTTCCAATACCGGCTGACCTACCCAGGCAAAGGTCGTGTTGGCCAGGTTGACCACATCTTCGTACCTGCCGCTGTAATAGTAGGCTTCATACGGTCCGGCCACGTACCACATGAGCCGGTAGGGGCGCATCGCCTCTGAGAGATCGGTGTAGAGCGCAAACGCCTGGTCATATGCCTCGGCTGCCCCCTGGTAGTCGCCCAGGCCGACCCGGCTGGAACCCAGGTTGAACCAGGCGAAGAACTGGTCGCGCCCTTGCAGGTCGGGGATCTCCTGGCTGGCCTTCAGCGCCGCGATCTGAAAACTCTGCTGCGGGTCGGCATACGGCCCCAGGAGCTCCAGCGCTTGAGCGGCGCGCTCCGGCGGAGCGACCACGATCAGCACGTAATTGAAGTCTCGCCACCAGCCCCGGGCCAGTTCGTCATAAGTCATCGCCAGGTCGGGGCTCACGAGCGAGTCCTGCACCAGCAGCTTTCCCTGCTGGTCGTCATAACCGCTCACGACCAGGTAATGCCCCATCCACCAGTCGTCGGGCGGGTGGTGCCCGGCCTCGATCAGCGCCGGAAACCCGGCCGCGATCAGGCGCCGCAGCAGGTCGAGGTCTCCGCCGTAGCGCACAAAGGCCTGCATCCCGGCAAATCTTTCGACAAATTCCACCATCTCGGAAGGGTTGACGTTCTTATCATCCACCTTGAGGTTGGGGCGCAGGAAGCTGCGCGTGTCGCGCTGGTCGCCCTGCCAGCCCCAGTAAGAGAGCGCCATCGCCAGGTTCGCCGGCCCGCAGTTGTTGAACTGCTGGTACTCGTGCACAATGCCCGTCAGTACGACCCGCTCCGGCAGGGGCGTCGTCGTGGGCGTTGGCGAGGCTTGCGGCGTGGCTGTTTCTTTCGGCGCCGCCGGGCTGGGCGTAACGGTCGGGCTCAAGACCCTGGTCACCGCGGGAGGCGGCGCCGGTTCAGTTGTAGGTGCGGGCGAGGGCGCCTCGACGGGGACGAAGATCACCGCCTGGGGGGGATTGACCGCCCGGCGCACCCGCGCCGCCAGGCCTTCAACCCGCCAGGCCAGGCGCTCATTGACCTGCGGGAACTGCATTGCAGCCACCCCTCCGAGGCAGAGCGCGCACAGCAGCCCCATGCCGCTCAAAATGAAAAGGATGTTCTGCTTACGCATGTTCGAGGATTATAACATCGCCAGATGTGAGGGTTTTAAGGTTTGCTTTGCGTCCCGGCCTGCCCCAGCGCCGCCCGCAGCTCGTCCAGCACGACCGCGTCCGCCTCGCTCTGCAGCGCCGCTTCGAGCGCGGCGCGCGATTCGGCGCAGTCGATCCTCCCCAGGGCCCACGCGGCGTGCTGCCGGATGAGCGCCTCGGGTTCGTGGAGCAGCGCATTCGCCAACGCGGGGACGGATCGGGGGTCGGGCTGGTTCCCCAGCGCCAGCGCCACGTTTCGCAGGTAGCCCGCCCGGCGCGCCCGTTTGACCGGGCTGCGCTTGAACTTGCGGCTGAAAGCCTCCTGCGGCATGCCCAGCTCCTGTTGCAGCTCGGGCGCAGGCAAGCCGGGGCGCATTTCGAACGCGGGATCGCCCTGGGGGCGGGCAAAACGGATGTTCCACGGGCACACCTGCTGGCAGATGTCGCAGCCGAACACCCATTCGCCCAATTGCGGGCGCATCTCGGACGCCACAGCCCCTTTGAGTTCGATGGTCAGGTACGAGATGCAGCGCCCGGCGTCGATGGTCCGGTCGGGGAGGATGCAGCCGGTCGGGCAAGCCTCCAGGCAGCGCGTGCAGCTTCCACAGTGGTCGTGAGCGAACGGGGGGTCGGGCTCGAGTTCCAGCCCAAGCAGCATCTCCGCCAGCAGAAAATACGAGCCGTGGCGCGGGTTGATGAGGCAGGCGTTCTTGCCGATCCAGCCCAACCCGGCTCGTTGAGCCAGCTCGCGTTCCAGCAGCGGCCCGGTGTCGGTGTACCAGCGGTTTGGAACCGGCTCTCCTACGAGGCGCTCGATATAATCCGCCAGAGCCGCCAGCCGCTCGCCCAGCGCCTCGTGATAATCATCGCCCCAGGCGTATGACGCCACCCGGCCGGCGGGCGAGGCTCCCGTGGGCGTCTCCTTTTGCGCTGCCAGCGGGGCCGGGTAGCGCGTTCCCAGGGCCAGGATCGAGCGGCATTCCGGCAGGATGAGGCGGGGTTCGCGGCGCCGTTCGAGCGAGCGCTCGCTCGCCAGGTATCCCATTTGGGCGTGCCTGCCTTCTTCGATCCAGCGTTGAAACACCCCGAAGCCCGCTGGCGGTTCCGCCGTGGTGACGCCAAACAGCTCGAAACCCAGCCGGCGCGCCTCGGTTTCGATAGCCTGGCGGAGCTGGCGCGGACTGTTCATCTCAGTTGTGCGGGGGTGTCGTGCCGGGAGGTCATCAGGCGCAGTCGAGGGAAAAGTCCACCTGGTTCGAAAACGCTTCTTCGGGCTGGGTGACGTGCAGGCGCGCCCAGGCGGTCGCGTCGGACGGCACGCTCAGCTCATAGACCACCGGATGCTCTCCCGCGCCCAGATTTTGCTGCGCCGGCAGCGGTGTGTGGATGCTCGCGCCCGAAGTCGACCCCACTTCCAGGGTGTAGACCAGGGTGGCGGGTTTGTTGAGGTTAATCCGGGCGACAAAGCGAAAGTTGTGCGGGCAGGTCCCGCTCACCTGGGCGTTGTCCACGCTCAGGCTGATCGTCGAGATCGTCCGGGCGACGGCCGGCGTGCCGGTCACGTTCAGCGCCGCCCCCTCGCTCTCCACCACGATGTCGACCCAAATCGCCTCGTCCGCGTTCAGCCCAAAACCGAACACCTGACCCGCCGCGTTGCGCAGCTTCCAATAGCCGCGGTACCCGCCGGGGTTTGGCGGCGTGACCATGTCGACCGTGATCTCGGTTTGTTTTCCAGGCTCGACCGCCTCCGCGAGCGGAACGGCGGGCTCGGCGCCCATCAGGGCTCCGTCGATGTACACGAGCGCGTAGTCGGTCGTCCAGGCGGTTTGGCCGGTGTTCTTGACCCGCCAGGTTTTCTGGAACTGCTGGTTTGGCCCGAAGACCGTTCCATCTGGAACGGTGACGTCCGCCAGGTACTCGCCCCGCTCGCCGGCGCTGGCGGGCTGGGTGGCGGCCGGCGCAGGCGTGGCGGCTGCTGCGCTCGGGCTGAGTTGGATCGAGGGCGGCGTCGGGGTGGGCGTCGCAAACGTCGAGGTTTCGATGATCGCCTCGGGCGGCAGGGTGGCGGTCTGCAAAAATCGCTCCACCCGCCGCGCCTCGGCGGTTTGAGCTGCGGAGGTGAAGATCGCCTCCGGCGCGGGGGTGTCGCTCGGCTTTGCGGCCGGCCCCCCCCCGCAGGCGCTCAGCAGCAGCCCAATCAACCCCAGCCTGACGGCTGTGATCGGCCAGTTTTTCAAATCTGCCTCCCCGGTATCAGGCCTGTGCCGCTTGAGCCCCATACAGCTTGTGATGCACCGCGCTCAGGGCGCGCACCTGTTCGGCGGCATGGTAGGACGAGCGCACCAGCGGACCGCTTTCCACCCACCGGAACCCGATCGAAAGCCCGAATTCCTTTAGCTCGCCAAATTCCTGCGGCGTGTAGTAGCGCTCGATCGGCAGGTGCTGCTTGCTTGGCTGCAGGTATTGCCCGATGGTGAGGATGTCCACGCCCCAACTGCGCAGATCGCGCATTACCTGGCGCACTTCATCCAGCGTCTCGCCCAACCCGAGCATCATCCCCGACTTGGTCAGCACTTCGGGGTCGAGCTGTTTGGCGTGGCTGAGCGTAGCGGCGGTCCACTCGTAGCGGTCCTGTGGCTGGACGCGCTTGAACAGGCGCGGCACCGTCTCGACGTTGTGGTTCAATATTTCGGGCCGGGCGTCCATGACGATTTTGAGCGCCTCCAGGCTCCCCTTGAAATCGGGGATGAGCACCTCGACCGAACAGCCCGGCTGGAGCTGGCGGATGCGCTGGATCACCATCGCAAAGATCGGCGCGCCGCCGTCTGCCCGGTCGTCGCGGTTGACGCTCGTGATCACGGCGTGCTTGAGGTTCATAGCTCGCACCGCCTGGGCGACCCGCTCCGGCTCCATCCAGTCCAGCGCCGCCGGGTGGCCGCGCTTGATATCGCAAAAGCCGCAGGTGCGCGTGCAGATGTCGCCCAACATTAAAAAGGTCGCCGTCCCAGAGCCCCAGCATTCCCCCATGTTCGGACACCTGGCTTCCTCGCACACGGTGTGCAGGGCTTTGCTGCGCATCAGCCCGTGCAGCCATTGATAGGTCTCTCCGGAGGGGGCGCGGACTCTGATCCAATCCGGGCGCCTCTTCGGGCTGGCCTCGATGTCTTCGGGCTTGACGCGGTCGCGTGTCGGTGTAAATGGCATGTGTTCTTCCTTTTCAAATCCAGTATTTTTTACCGTTAACAGGCCTGATTGTACCTTGAATCTGCGCTCGCCTCAACTCCCGCTCATCTGCGCCGTTCGGGGTGCGAAACGAAACGGGGCGCCGCCCGACGGGCGCGCCCCGTTTCTGTTGAGAGTGAAACAGGACCCGAGATGACCGGTCCTGGTTAGCTCACCAGCGCGTTCCAGACCGCGGTCGATTTCCTGACCACGGCGCTGCTCAGGTCCGCCGCTTGCTGGTTGGCGTTCGTGACGAAGCCCGCTACCTGGCTGGCGACATTCTCCACCTGGCCGGCGACATCCTCCATAATCTGAGCCGCGTCCTGCGCAAACGCACCAGACTTGATGCCGGTTTCAACTTTCATATTGCTCTCCTTATTGGTTCGCGAACGTTTGCGTCAAATCGAGAAGCCTAACCGCAAATACCGCTTCTGTCTGCGTACCAGACGCCGCCCACCCAGCCGCCGCCCGCTGCAGGCGGGGTCGGTCCGGGTGGAACGGGGGCAGGCCGGCAGTTGGCCAGAACCCATTCCATGTGTTCAGCCTTGCTCTTCCAGTTCTCTTTTTGCTGCTTGCAGGTTTGCAGCGCATCGCCGGCGCGAAGATCGGTTCGTGTTTTCATTTTACCCTTCCTCTTAGATGCACCCGCGGCGCCGGGCCTCGTTGAAGGCCTGGTTGTAACGATCGCGCCACTTGTTCAAGTTCATCTGGCAAGTCGTCAGGTCTGATGCACCGGCGCGCACGTCGCAGCGCACCCGCAGTTGAGAAACGCGCTCGGGCTTGGTCTCATCAAAATCGTTCTGGGTATTTGTCCTCATCTGTTTTTGCTCCTTCTGTCAGCCAGGATGGGCTAACCGCAAATACCGCTTCTGTCGGCGTACCAGACGCCGCCCACCCAGCCGCCGCCTGTCGGGGGGGTTGGTGTGGGAGGGGTTGGGGTCGGGGGGGTGGGTGTGGGTGGGGTTACGGGGCCGCAAACGCCGCTCATATCCGGGTACCAGACGCCGCCCACCCAGCCGCCCTGCCCGCTCTTCACGTTCGAGCGGACGGTCAATTGGGGAACGTATTGTTC
>JADYYC010000353.1 GCA_020853835.1 Anaerolineales bacterium | reverse complement strand
TATTTGAGTTTTGACCAGAAATTCAAGACCCGCTCGTTTCTCACCAGTGGATCGTCGATGGCGTATTTTCCCAGATATGAAATTGATAAGTTCTGCATTTTACCGGCCATCCACTGAACGCCGGTGAACAGCAGTTTTGGTTCGAGTATAATAATTTGAAGCGTTTTGGTATATGACAATTCGTTCTTAAGTCTGGCGATACACTCAGAACCCGTGGTCGTAAATGCGTTCTCACCGACACAAGATTCTGAGCCCGGCAACCCGATTTTTTCGAGAAGATCAGCAGGGTGATCGCTCGTCACTAAGAGGCCATAATAGATGCTATCATAAGAGTTAATTAGTTTTTGGTAGGAACTCCTTAAAAAATGCAATGATGCCCCAAATGGCAATAGTGCAAAAACCAGGAGAAAAAGGATCAAACGCGCTGGATTGCGGCGGGCCATGCCGAGGGGGAACAGAAAAGGAAACACGAGAAAAGGCCAATAGAAGTTGCTACTTTTTGCAGTTGCTAAGAGCAGGACGGACAAAAAAGAAAAGATAAACCCCAACCTGCCAGACCTGGGCTGGAAGTAGGCAACGGATGCGAGCACAAACAGTAAAAAAACCAGGGAGGCAGTCTCTTGATAAAAGCTGTTGAAATAAGCGGCTACGTCGGTCGTTGTGAGAAGCAGGGTCAATGGCCCGGCGATCGTCAAGGCTGGAACAGTTTTAACCTTTGAATACTTACCGATAAATCTGAGGACCAGCCAGAGAAAAACCAGCGTCAAAACTTTGGGGAAAACTGACATAATGGGAAGATAAAGGACTGGGGATGTAAACAAAACGGAATGGATAACGACGCCGGGGTACCACAACAGGATCACCGAGCTAAAATAGTGGCCTTTGAGGGGAAAATCCAACTTCCAATACGGAAGCCAGTAATGAAAAAACCGCAAGTCAAATTCTGGAGTCCCCACCGGAGGCCGGTTTTGTTTAAAACCTATCGGGCCAGATGAGAACCACCCCGCCATGCGCATGAAGTCACCATTATCCGCCAGGCCTGTATTGGCTTGGAAGAAGTACATTCCAATGAACAGGACCACCAGCCCCAACTGTAAAAATATAAATAGCCTCGCGTCTGTTAGAAGACGGCGATCAGAGCCTGGAATCATTATATCCGCTCACGTAGATCCAAACTTTAAGTAGTTCATAGCCTCGTTCATGCCCCAAATTATATCAAAAAGAACCCTCCTTTGCTGATGGTATAATGCAAGTCGCTTTGAGCCAAGCGTGGCTGCCAATCAAACAGTGCCGCTCTCTCACCCATGAAAATAACCCTTCCGATCATCAAGAAGTGGGCTCCCGCCGTCGCCAGCGGCGCGGTGCTCGCGATCATGTACCTTTATCTGTTGAACCAGCAATCGCCTGTGAGGCGGCTCAGCGCTGGGTTTATTTACCTCTACTTGTGGGCGTTTTTCAGCCTGGCAGTGTTCCTGATGTTCAACCGCCTGCTCTCTCCGAGGTTATCAGATTACCCAACAACCTGGCGGCGGCTGTGGCTGGCAGGCTGTCTGGGCGCAGGGGTGTGGCTGGCGCACAACATCCCCGTGCGCATGTTGAAACCGCTGGATATCGTCCTCCCGCAATCCGCGATACACAAGGTCATCTTCCTTGTCAGCGCCGGGTTTGGAATAGGCCTGCTGCTTTTTGCAGCCAGCGCCTTGTTTGCCACGCTGCAAACGAAGTCAGCGGCGCCTGCCGCAACACGGCGCATGGGTTGGCTGCTGTACGCGCTGCCCATGCTGCTCGCCTGGCTGATCTACCTGCTGGCCTACTGGCCCGGGATGATGAGCGCTGACTCGCTCAATCAATGGGGGCAGGCCCTGAGCGGCCACTTCACTGATCACCATCCGGCATCGCACACATTTATCCTCTGGCTGCTGGTGCACATATATCCATCGCCGGCGCTGGTGGCATTGGTACAGATCCTGGCGCTGGGGCTGCTGGCTGGATACATCCTGGGTTTCTTCGAGACCCAGGGCGCGCCGAAGCCGATTTTATGGCTGGCCAGCCTGGTTTTTGCGCTCTCCCCGGTAAACGGGACGATGGTCAACACATTGTGGAAAGACATCCTCTACAGCACGGCACTGCTGGGATTCACCTTCCTGGCGTATCGCGTTGGGGTAACGCGCGGGCGATGGCTGGAAGGCCGCTGGAACGGCGTCCTGCTGGGGGTAACCGGGGTGTTGGTCAGCAGCTTTCGACATAACGGCTGGCCGATCGTGCTGGCTACTTTCCTCTTGATGATCGTGTTGTATTGGAAATTTTGGAGAGGCGTCGCGGTCGCCGTGGTTGTCTTTGCAGCGGTATTTTTATTCATCCGGGGGCCTGTCTACCGGTTTGCCAGGGTGAATACCCAGGGCGTGTATGAAAACGCCACGTCCAGCCTGTTCTCGCTCTATTCCCTGGCGGCTGAGGCGGACCCTGAATCGTATGCGGAGGGGATGATCCAGTCGATACGCCCACTCTCAAGCGATTGGAGCTGTGATCTTTCTGCCCAGTACGAAGCCGTCAAGCAGAAAGATGGCGCGGGGCAGCGCGAGAGCCTGCTGCAAAAAGGCGTCAATTTGATCATCCGCTCACCGAATTTGATGTATTACTACTATACCTGCCGGCGATCCTTCTTATGGATCGTGTGGGATCCTTACGGCTTTGTAGACAATGCGTCACATACCCGCTACCTGGTGGATCCGAACCCCTATGGAATTGTGCATAATTCGAAGCTGCCTTTTCTGAGAGACCGGGTATCGGCTTTTGTTTATGTGACTTCCACCGACAATCAAATCAGTTGGCTGGTCTGGCGCCCTGCCCTCTACCTGTATATTTTCATCTTCATAATCGCAGTACAAGCGATCAAACATAGGGACTTAAAGCTGTTAATCGCATCAGCGCCGCTGGTACTGCAAGCGATCGGGTTTACCATTGCGTTCACGGGGCCGAATTTCCGCCTGCAGTATGCGATCTACCTGGCGGCGCTGCTTTTCTGGCCCTTGCTCTTCACACCGAAAATTGTTGAGCCGCCACAACCCTCCTCCGCGCCGCTTCCACACCAGGCGGCTTAGGCGCGCTTCCATCACTGTGGCGGCAGCCGCATAGACTGACCGAAATGGCGAATTCGTTCGAGAGTGCCCCCGCCAGCCGTATAGGAAGTCGTAAGGCTTTATGGCGTTTGTGCGCCTGGGTTTTCCTCTCGCTGGTCGTCTTACAGGGTGTTCACTGGTTTTTCAGGCAGGAATTCTCGTTTCAAAATTTACTCTCCCATCTGGGGTTTATCCTGGGGGTATTTGGCCTCGCCTGGGTTCTGGAGCGCCTGTTCTCCAAAAATCCGCTGATAGACCAATTGGGAGGCGTGCTGATCCTGGGAGTGAGCGCCGCGATTTATCTTCAAAGCCGCAGCACTCTGGGAGCCTGGCTCTTGCTGATCAGCGGTTGGGCGGTTTTGATCTGGTTGGAGGCCCGCCTGTCTGGCAATTCGTCCGCCTGGAGAAGGGCGGCGTTTAAGCTCCTGATCGCCGGGATTGCAGGCGCAGCGGCTATCGCGGTTCTGCAAATCGAGGAGCGTTTCTCGGAGGAGGAGTTTTTTGCCGCTATCCAATTGGGTGTGATGAGCTTCAATTGGCTGGTGATCTCGCTCGCGTACCGGCAATGGTCGCAAGCTAAGGGCAGCCCGGCGATGAAAGGCAACGCCAGCCGCACATGGCTGGTCCTGAGCCTGGTTGGATTTTGTGCTCTGGGGTCCTTCTATACCCTAAGCGTCTACCAGAACAGTTTTTTCCCGCAGGAGGCCCCGACCTTTGAGGGAATTTCAAATATTACCCCGTTTATTTGCGGGCAGTCCGCGGCTGAAGCCAATACTTATCAAGGGCGAGAAGTCTTCGGGCGGCTGGTGGATTTGATCGAAAGCAGCCCTCAGAAAACCGTCCCCGAATTCGGCGTATTGGCGCTGGCGAAAAACGAGGCGGCCTGGGCCAGGCGTTTCCACGACGAGCTATTAAATGAAGCCAGGCAAATGCTTTTTACACAAAGAGAGAACAGCGTGAAATATGGCCAGTGTCTGGCGGCTCAAAGGGTCTATTATTACTGGCTGGTTTCCCAAAGCAACCCTTCGCTGTTCAATACCGAGGAGAAAAAGGTCATCTCTGAGTGGTTCAGCGCGGTCAACCGGCGCGCGCTATCGATTGGTTGGGTGGATTGGTTCTACGCAATCGCATTTTCCCACTGGCCGAGCGGCCCCTATGAAAACCAGGAATGCGGCGCCGGGCTGCTGGCGATACTGGAGGTGAGCGGTTTAGGGGATCCAGCGCTGGCTGTTCAAAACCGCGAGTACCTCGCAAAAAACCCTCGCGGGTGGCTTGAGCGTTTTCGCAACACCGATGATACTTACAATTATCAGGTCGAATGGCTGCGCAACGCCTGGTATCAATATCTGTACTGGCATCAGGCCGATCCGGTGAACGTGCAGCTTTCGTTTGAATGGTTCTTGCTGCAGGCGCTCCCGGACGGCTCCCCCCTGCGCTATAATCATTACGCAGCAAGCTCAGCGGCCGAGATGGGTTATTGGGCGGGCAATCTCTCATCCGAGGCGGCTGGCGGACAAAGTCAGGCAGTGAGCATTCTCAGACAAGATTTCGGAGAAGTGGCAATGTGGCTGTCTGGCAGGGCGGTCGATTATATGGAGGCGCAAGGCCAGTACCCAGGCGCACAGCCCGGTTTGGAGCGCTCCACCGAGATGTTGGGCCGATCCATGGGTTGGGGTTCCTGCCTGATGTTCGGGAACTCGGGCCTGCCAAACCGGGCTGGGCCCCTGGCTCCCGATAAGATCGTCTTTCGCAATGGCTGGCAGGATGATTCGCTGTACCTGCTTTTGAATTTGCGTTTTACGGGCTGGCATCGTTACAAAGCGACCAATTCAATCGTCCTGATCTACCAGAACAAGCCGATCGCTTCCGAGATACACCTTGGAAAGCCGTTTTCCTGGCTGCCGGTGGGGCGCAGCCTGCTGCGCGATAAGCGCAATCCGCGCGAGAACTTGAACAGCTTGCTCGTCCGGCGCACCGGCTTGAGCGCGGCGGTGCATGCCCTCACGGGAATAGGAAGCCCCTGGGCTCAGGACCCGCCGTTCTACGCCGAGGTCGAGCGGTTCGAGACGGGGCCGGAGATGGATCAAAGCCGTACCATGATTTCCGGCTGGCGAGGATGGCAACAGGGACGGGGCATTCTGTTCGATCATCGAGGCCCGGTCGTGATCGTCGATCAGGTTAAAGGGCCGGATAACGGCAGGGCCGCGATAAGCTGGCATTTTATGGGCCCATTAACCCAACAGGCTAATGGTAGATACCAGCTCGGCGAGGGCAGGGGTTCGACTGAGGTATTATTTATCCGCTACGATGGGCGGCTGGCTCAAGACGAGCTCCACGAAGCCTGGCTCGAGGAAAGCGGCTATACCGAGCTGATCTATGCGCCAAAGCAGCGGGGCAGTTTTTCGCTGCTCACAGTCTTGCTGCCCCCCGGTTGGGCGGGTTCACAGGCAAGCTTCCTAAAAGACCCGACCGGGGCGGTTTTGAGGCTCGAAAAGGACGGCAGCCAGATCGATTTCAAACTCGCGGGATATCTGGATGGCTCAGAATGATCTGCGCCTCCAAACATGATCCAAACCGGAATTGCTGTAGATTGCTGTAAATAGATATAAAACCATGGTCGATCCCCAAAACCCGGATTATCAGAACACGCCCGTCAGCCCCAGCCGGCCGCAGTACGGATACCGCCCAGCCGATCCGTCCGCCGCGCCGGCAGTTTCGATCGTGACCCCTTTTTATAACACCGGCGAGGTTTTTCGTGAGACGGCCCAATCGGTGCTGCAGCAGTCTTTGCAGCAGTGGGAGTGGCTCATCGTCAACGATGGCAGCCACGAACCCGTTTCGCTGCACATCCTGGATGAGTATCGCCAGTCTGATCCGCGGGTGCGGGTGATCGACCACCCTGAGAACCGCGGGCTGCCGGCGGCGCGCAACACTGGCTACCGCGCAGCGCGCAGCGACTACATCCTTTACCTGGACAGCGACGACCTGCTGGAGCCGACTGCGGCCGAAAAATGGCTGTGGTTTCTGGAGAGCTACCCGCGCTACGCCTTTGCGGGCGGCTATTCGACCGGCTTTGGGGCGCTGGAATATCTGTGGCAGTCCGGTTTTCAGGATATGGCAGCTAACCTCGAGAAAAACCGCATCAACCACGTGGTTATGATCCGCAAGGCGGTGCTCGAAGCCGTGGGCGGCTATGACGAAAGCCTGCGCGAGGGGCTGGAGGACTGGGATTTTTGGATCCGCTGCGCCGCGCAGGGCTATTGGGGGAAGTCGGTGCGCGAATACCTGCACTGGTACCGCACCAGCCAGGCCCCCGTCGAGCGCTGGAAGGATATGCAGGAAGAGCGGTTGGAGCGCATTCGCGCAGGGCTGCGCCAGCGCTACCCGAACCTGTGGGAGGGGGGGTTCCCGCGCTTCGAACCCTACGTCGACCTGCAATGGGTGCAGATGAACGAGGCGCCGCCCTGCGCAAACCGGCTGGCAAAGGAGAAACCGCGCCTGTTGATCCTGGCGCCCTGGCTGGTGGTCGGGGGGGCGGAGAAGTTCAACCTGGAAGTGAT
>JADYYC010000352.1 GCA_020853835.1 Anaerolineales bacterium | reverse complement strand
TGATCTCGAGACCTATCTACGAGCTCAGCGCGAAAGAGATGTTCGCCGTTTACAAGCGAAGGCCGCTAAACTCGGTTTTTCTCTTCAACCATCTGCCGTGCCATAATTATGTTATTAGTAGGGCGATTTACGCCCGAAGCAGTCTCCAGGATGGGCAGCGAGGAGATTGCTTCAGCCCAAAAAGCGGGCTTCGCAATGACGATCTCTGTTATTCCGGACTGACGTTTATTCCATCTTTTCCAATGTCTCGATGGCGGCCTTCAGACGTTCGAGGATGAGGGGCTTGCCGATAATCTCGGCGCTTTGAAACAGGGGCGGGCTGACCTTCTGACCGGTGACCGCGACGCGGATGATGCCAAACAACTGGCCGGCGCTGAGCCCCATCTCATCCGCCAACAGGCGCATGCGCGGCTCAACCGTCTCGAGCTTCACGTCATCGAGTCCAGCGATCAATTCGTACACCCGTTGCAGCGCACGGGCAGATTCAGCCGGGGTCATGTTCTGACCCACCAGATCTGCTGGTTGGCATCCGAACGTATCGCGGAAAAAGAACCCCGCCATGTCAACCGCGTCGTCCAGGGTGACCAGCCGCTCCTGGATAATCGGGGCGATGCGGGTGAGCAGTTCCAGATCGACCTGGTAACCCGCCCTTTCGAGGAACGGCTTGATCCGGACGGCAAGCTCATCGGGGGTAAGGCGGCGGATGTGGAGCCCGTTGAAGTGATCCAGCTTGCTGAAATTGATCGCGGCGGGGGAAGGGTTGAGACGATCCAGGCTGAATTTTTCGATCAAATCCGCCAGGGTAAAAAATTCGGTGCGGTCATCGAAACTCCAACCCATCAAGGCGACCCAGTTCACCACGGCTTCGGGGAGGTAACCCAGGTCCTGCAGGTCTCCGATGAAGATAGAATATCCATCTTTCATCGCCTGCGCAGCCTCGCGCTTGCTCATCTTGCCTTTGCCGCTGGGCTTCAGGAAGATCGAAAGGTGCACAAATGTGGGGAGCTCCCACCCAAACGCCCGGATGATGTGAGCGTGAAGCGGGAAGGTCGGCAGCCACTCCACGCCGCGGATGACATGGCTGATCTCCATCAAGTGGTCGTCAACCATGGCCGCGAGGTGATAGAGCGCCAACCCGTCCGATTTGACCAACACGTAGTCATCCAGGGCGCGGTTCTCCACCGTAATATCGCCGCGCAAATAGTCGTGAACGGTGATCGAGCCTTCGTGGGGCATTTTAAACCGGATCACATGGCGTTCCCCGGCCGCGACGCGCCTTGCCGCTTCATCCGCATCGATGCGCCGGCAGGTGCCGTCATAATGGGCGTTGATCTTGGCTTTGATCTGTTCCTGGCGCACCCGTTCCAATCGTTCTGGCGTGCAAAAACAGTAATAAGCATGACCCGTCTCAACCAGGCGGCGGGCGTGTTCCTGATAGATTTCCTTGCGTTGTGACTGCCGGTAGGGCCCGTGCGGGCCGCCCACGTCAGGACCTTCGTCCCAGTTTAACCCGAGCCATCGCAGCGAGTTCATCAGTTCTTCCTCTGCGCCTGGGACATAGCGCTTCTGGTCGGTGTCTTCGCTGCGCAAGATGAACTGCCCGCCCGTCTGGCGGGCGATCAAATAGTTGTACAAAGCCGTGCGCCCGCTTCCAAGATGCGTTCGTCCAGTTGGCGAGGGTGCAAAACGCACCCGCACGGGATGCAGTGTGGACATAGAGTTCTCCTGTATTGGTCTGGACCGAATTATTTACGAGCTTTTGAGCCCGGAAAGCATCAAATCAAAATTCGAGCTGGCGGTGACGCAGGATCACGCTTTGAACCAGCCCTATACCGATAAGGATGGAAAGGAGCGAACTGCCCCCATAACTGACAAAAGGCAGGGTCAACCCTGTGGCGGGCATCAGGTTCAGGTTCACGCCGATGTTCACCACGGCCTGGAATGCGATCATGGTCGCCACCCCATAAGCGAGCAGCGCGCCAAAAGAATCGCTCGCCAGGCGGGCGGCTCTCAGGCAGCGCAGGATGACAAAAACAATAATCGCCAGAACCACGACCACGCCGACAAATCCAAACTCCTGCGCCATGGCGGAGAAGATGAAATCAGACCAGCGCACTTTCAAGAAGCGCAACTGCACCTGGGTGCCATGACCGTAACCCTGACCCAGAAGACCACCCGAACCGATCGCAATCAGCGCCTGTTGGATATTATAAATCTCACCATAACTGGCGTTTGGGTCGGGGAAGAGAAAATTCAAGACCCGGCGCTGTTGATAGTCCACCATGAAGCGAAACGCAATCAGGGGCAGAAAAATACCCGCAAGGATAAACATAAGCAAGTGGCGGATGCGCAAACCGCTCACCCATAGCATGGAAAACCAGAGCACCAACATGACGATCGAGGTGCTCAGGTTGGGCTGCAACAAAATCCAGATGGTAATCCCCATGGTGACCAGGAAGCTGCGCCCGATCCAGGTCAGGTTGCCCATCTTTTCCATATGGCGCGTAAAAAAGTCTGCCAGCACCATGATCAATACAATTTTCGCAATTTCGGACGGTTGGATGAGGATCACGCCCGTATCGAACCAGCGCGCAGAGCCGTACAGGGCTGACCCCACGATGTACAGCACGGCCAGAAAGAAGATGGTGATGACGTACATCGGGCGGCTGATCGAAGCCCACAGCCGGTAATCGATCGCCGCCACGGCGATCATTAATACAAGGCCGGCCAGGGCAAAAATAAGCTGGCGCTGAACAAGGTCTAGCTCGGCCAGCTCGATATTACCCGCCACTGCCGAGCGGATCATGGTGACGCCAAAGATGATTAACAGGATTACTGCGCCCAGCAGCCAGAAATCAAAATATCGCCAGTTGGAGGCGATTGAGACACCACTACGCATCGCTTACTCGTTTTTTCCAACGGCTGCCAGGCCCAGATTCTTTTCGGCCAGCAGCCCAATTTTCAAATAGATTAGTTCATCATCGCCGGCGTGGAGGGCGTAGAGCGATATCCGCAATCAGACGCTGCTCGTGCCCTTCGGTTGCCATCTCGATCCGCACATCGCCTGCGTCAATGTCGATATGCTTTGAAATTGCGGCAATAAGATCATCCTTCATAAGCTCCATCACACCCGGCGAGATATCGGTGCGGTCATGAACCAACACGAGCTTGAGACGTTCCTTTGCCAGGTGGGCGCTTTTACGATCGCGGCCGAAAATGCGGTCTAATATGCCAGCCATTTCAATTTCCTCCCGGGCGGATCAGCCGGGTGATGCGGTTGAGAAACCCGCCGGTCTCGTCAAAATGCATAAATGGCACTTCCTCGCCCATCACGCGCCGCGCAATATTCCTGAAAGCCAGTCCCGCTTTGCTTTTTCCATCCAAAACGACTGGCAAACCTCGGTTTGTGCTCAGCAACACGTTTTCATCGTCCGGAACCAGGCCCACCAACTGGACCGCTAAGAGTTCAAGGATATCATCGACGCCCAGCATATCGCCGCGCCGCACCATCTCCGGCTTGATGCGGTTGATCACCAGCCGGGCTGGTCCTTTTTCTTCCGCCTCGACAAGACCAATGATCCGGTCGGCGTCACGCACAGCCGAAACTTCCGGATTGGTCACCACGAGCACCATATCCGCCGGGGCAACCGCGTTCCGGAAACCGCGCTCGATGCCGGCCGGCGAATCGAACAGGATGTAATCAAACTCCGCGCGCAGGTCGTCCGCCAGGGTCACCATATCGCTGGGCGAGATGGCGCTCTTGTCGCGCGTTTGAGCCGCCGGGATGAGGAAGAGCTCCGGCAGGCGCTTGTCGCGGATCATGGCCTGGCGCAGCCGGCAGCGACCTTCCACGATATCCACCAAATCGTAAACGATCCGGTTTTCCAACCCCAGCACAACGTCTAAATTGCGCAGCCCGATGTCCGCATCGATACACACCACTTTGTGACCAAAGTTTGCCAGAGCAGCGCCCAGGTTTGCGGTTACGGTTGTCTTACCCACCCCGCCTTTTCCAGAAGTTACGGTAATTGCTTTGCCCGTCATAATCTCTCTCTTTTAGGATCCCATACCTCTGCCACGACCTGACCTTTGACGAGCCGGGCCATCTCCGGCTGTGGTTTGCCGCGCCGTTTTGGCGTCACGGCAATTGCGCTCGCAATCCTTAGCTGGGTGGGCGATAAGTCGAGGGCACAGACAATCGCCCCTTCGTCGCCCTCCGCCCCGGCATGTACCATCCCGCGCAGCTTTCCCCAAACGATCACATCGCCGCGTGCGATCACCTGCGCCCCGGGGTTCACATCGCCGATCACGACCACATGACCCTGATACTGTAAATTATACCCGGAGCGCAGGGTGCGGCTGACGAGCAATGCCGGCTCGCCGTCTGGCTCGGTGCTCCCCGCAACCGTGCGCGCGGCCCCCGGTTTGGGGAGGCGCGTGGCAAGCCCAAAGGACTGGGCGCTGCGTTCGGTCGTCGGCGATTCGCTGATCAGTGCAAATAATGTAAAGCCTGCCTCAGAAAGCTCCCTTGTCAATTGACCCAGATCAGCCGCTTTCAGGATCGACCCGCCGACATCGATCGCCAGCCTGGCGCCTTGCAGAAAGCCAGCCTGACTGCGAAGCTGGGTGATCAACTCCTGGTGCTGCTCTTCCCATGTTCCATCGCCCAGTGTGATGAGCAGCCCATCCCGAATGCCTTTAATTTGGATTTTTGAGCTCATCGAAGATCACGAACGTGCCTTATGCGCCGGCAGATGACTCCCTGAAATTTCCAAAGATTATAGCATGTGAACAGCGCAGAGAGAAAGAAACTGCTGGCTTTTCACCCAATTTTCCCCAATGATGCGCAGGTCACGGGGTCTGAACGGCGCCCGAATCGATGTTCTTGAGCTCAAAGTAGGCTTCCAACACGCGCCGGACGATCGGTCCGGCGACGCTCGACCCCTCTTGACCATTGTAAACATAGACAACCACCGCGATTTCCGGGTTGTCGTAAGGCGCATAACTCACCGTCCAGGCATGGGAGGGCCAGTTCCCCGGGATACACTTGTTCAGAGCATTGGCATATTTATCACAGTATTCTGCCGTCCCGGTTTTTCCCGCTGCCAGAACGGGAGAATTTTGGAATGGTTTCTCGAGCGTACCGCTCGTCACCGCCAGGCGCATCCCCTCCTGGATGACTTTGAAAACCCAGGGCTGGACGGTCTTGGTTTGTCCCAGGATCGGTTCACACCCCCGGATGGTGGTTTCTCCAAATTCCTGTATGATCGGGTCGACCGTTAGATCCCACTTGACGTGCGGTTCGAAGGGCGAGACCTGAAAGCTGCCCGGCGTCGGCTCCCGGACCAGGTCGCCCTCCGGGTTCCGCCACATTGGAACCACGTCTCCGTTGCTGTCCAACACTTCACGAATCAGGGTCGGCTGGACGAACTTCCCATCGTTCGCCACGATCATAGCCGAGTAGAGCACCTGTACCGGCGTGGCGAGCACATAACCCTGACCGACGCTGGCGATATAGGTATCGCCGGACGACCAGCTCTCCGAATGTGTGATGCGCTTCCAGGTTGGGTCTGGCAGCAAGCCATCTTCTTCATCAGGAAGGTAAATGCCCGCCGCTTCGCCATAGCCCAACCCCGCCGCATAGGTTTTCAGTCGGCAGATACCGAGGCCGCCATTGGGAACTTCATTCTGGTAACCCCCACCCAGCTTATAGAAGTAAACATTGCTGGAGTTCGCCAGTCCGTGGACAAAGTCCAGATGGCCAAAGCCGGCTTTGTTCCAGTCCACAAACTTGCGCGCCTGCCCTGGGTCATTGACATAGTACCTCTCGGTCACTTCCAGTTCGGGCGGCGTGGAGATGATTTGATCGGGCGTGACAACCCCTTCATTGAGCGCCCCTACCCCGGTCGTTAATTTAAATACCGAACCAGCCGGCAAGACATCTCCCACGGCGTGGTTGAGCAAGGGGTTTGAGGGATCATTGATAAGCTGATTGTAATAATAAGCCGGGATTATCTTCGCCATACGGTTGTTTTCGTATGACGGATATGAAACCATCGCGAGTATTTCACCCGTTTTGGGGTTCGCAGCCACGACCACGCCGCTCGTGTAGCGCAAATCGCCAAAGTAACGATTCCAGTCGTTCAGTTCCGTTCGCAAGATGTCTTCGGCTGCGTGCTGCAAGCGCGAATCGATTGTCAAGCGCATGCTCAAGCCCGGCCGGGGTGGAATTGGCGGCTGAACATCGCGCAGCTCCTGCCCTGCCACATCGGTCTGCACCAGCCGGCGGCCGTTTACCCCAGCCAGCACATCCTGGTACTGGTACTCGATACCGGCGTAACCCACTTTGTCCCGGTTGGGGACGAGGCCTTGATCGACGTAAAATTCCTCTAACGCGGCTGGAACCGGCCCTAAAAACCCGACCAGGTTTGCCGTCAATGAGCCTGTCGGATATTCCCGCAGCGCCTGAATCTCGATACCAACCCCGGGCCAGTCCACCGATTTTTCCTGGATGATCATGGCAATCCGCCGGTCGACATCGCACTTGACCGCAACCGGCTGGTAGGGCGTCGAGCTTTCCCCGTATTCTGCAATTTGGGCGATTCCATGCTCGGATATACATGGAACGTAAGGGTTATCGACGCTGATCTCATTCAGATTTACCGGCACACCGATCAGATGCGAAAGCTGGCGGAAAATCTCTTGAATTGCGCCGTCATCGTCTGGCAGGTTGGCGGCGGTAATGACGACGTTATAAGTAGCCTCGTTTTCCGCCAGAACCGCGCCATTGCGATCGTAGATAACCCCTCGAAGCGAAGGGATGTTGATTTCCTCGGTGCTGTTTTCCTCCGCCTTAGCCGTCCAATCAGCGGTTTGCACTACCTGTAAGATAAAGAGGCGGACGATAAAAAGAGTAAAAACCAGGCCAAGCAAGATGACAAAAACGAGGATGCGCCAGAACTGGACTTCATTTCGAATGGTTGATTGTCCGTGTGTCATTTCACTATCACAATAAGCAATGGCTGTTTCGAGGTCACATTTCTAATGTTTCGGGGTACAGCCATTTTGCCAAATCACCAAAAATTAGAAAGAACGGCAGCGCCAGGATCAGATTGAGCACCAGCCCCGGCAGTATGATCAAATTGAGCGTATCATTCATGGCCAGGGGGGTATCGGCAATGCGCAGCGCAATTACCGTAGACCCCTGCAACAGAATTGTACCTGTAAATGTGGCAATTAACATCCCTAAAAAAGGCACGTTCCAAACCCGCTGTCGGAGCAGCAAGGCGATCCCCACCGCCCCCAGGTAGGCAGCCAAATAAACCGGCAAGGGTACCGCAGAGACGTAACCGACCAGCAGACCGCCGATTATACCCCAAACCCACGCCGTATCCACTTTCTTCTGTATCGCCCAGGCGATGACCGCCAGGAGTACGATATCGGTTGTGCCTTGCAGCAACGGCGTGTTGCTCAAAATGGCGGTTTGCACAATCAGAAGCAAAATTAAAATCGGAAAGGCGATCAGTACTGGCATTAAACCTACGGGGCTGCCGGGGTTGGGACCAACGGAGCAATATCAACAGGCTGGAAGTTCGTGATGACCAACAATATCTCCAGCCTGGAAAAATCCACCACAGGCTGGACGCTCGCAGTCTGGAACAGATCGGTTTCCAGGCGCCGGATGCTCGTGATCTGACCGATCAAGATGTTGCCGGGGTAATTGCCCCCCAAGCCCGAAGTCAGGACGAGATCGCCCACTTGCACAGATGCTGACTGGGGGATCATGTCCAGCGTAAGCTCGCCGGTGACGCTGCCCAGCAAGACGGCCTGGGTGCCGGAGGGTTCGAGGCGGACGTTAATTGAAGAAGCCGGGTTGATGATCAACTCTACCCGGCCCGCGCCAGCCGTCACAGCAGCAATCCGGCCGACAAGTCCCTGAGAGGTGACAACTGGCATGCCGCGCCGCAGACTGTCATCCGAGCCGCGATTGATAATGACGTATTTGACAAACGGGCTTGGATCACGTCCGATCACCGAAGCCGCGACATACCGGTTCTGTGGGTGGACGCGCGCAAAATCTACCAGCGCAGACAGGATGCGCGTCTCAGAAAGCTGTTGTTCCAGCTCAATAATCTGCGATTCAAGCCGGGCGTTCTCAGCCTCCAGCTCCTGGTTGCGCTGGCGTAACCGCCCCAGGTCTTGGGGGGCATTGAAGTAATTCTGGACCAGGATGTACCGGGTCGACAGCCAGGTTTGCGCGTTGATGACGGGTGTCATGAGCACGCGCGTGACCGGGGCAAGGTACCCCCCCAATGCGAGTGCGATAAAACCAATGATGATGAAGGCTAAAACGGCTGTCTGCCAGGTTCGAGCCGAAGATGTTCTCATGTCAAATACTTAATTGTGCCGTGTGCTGCCGCGCTCTAATCCGACCACCAATACCCTTAACGCGTCATAATGCTCAAGGATCAAACCGGCCCCGCGGGCCACACAGCTCATTGGGTCTTCAGCGACCCAACAACGAATATGCAGTTCTTCTGTCAGGCGTTTATCCAGATAGTGAAGCATCGATCCGCCGCCCGCCAGACAGATGCCGCTTTCCATAAGGTCCGAGATGATCTCGGGAGGCGCTTCGTCAAGCGCGTCCCGGATGGTGTCAATGATGGTCTGGACCGAGCCGGAAATGGCTTCACGGATCTCCACCGAAGAGATCTCGACCGCATCCGGTAAACCCGAAACGAGGTTACGCCCGCGCAGCAGCATCGTCTTCTCTTCTGGAAGGTGATAAGCAGAGCCGACCGTGATCTTGGCTTGCTCTGCCATGCGCTCTCCGATCAACAGGTTATATTTGTTGCGGATGTACAGGACGACGTCTTCATCCATTTCATCGCCAGCGACTCGCAGGGACCGAGAGACAACCACGCCACCCATCGACATAATCGCAACTTCGGACGTGCCGCCGCCGATATCAACGATCATCGTGCCGCGCACTTCATTCACCGGCAGCCCTGCTCCCAGGGCGGCGGCAACAGGTTCTTCGATCAGACCGACCTCCCGCGCGCCAGCCGACATGGCGGCATCATAGACTGCCCTTTTTTCAACTTCGGTCACACCGGAGGGGATGCCGACGATCACGCGCGGGCGCGGAACAGGCACAATGCTCTGTTCGTGGGCTTTGCCGATGAAGTATTCCAGCATTGCCTGAGTGATCTCAAATTCTGAAATCACGCCGTCTCGCAGGGGGCGGATCGCAATGACATTGGCAGGGGTGCGCCCTACCATCTCCCTGGCTTCTGCACCAATAGCCAGCGGTTGTTTTGTACGCTTGTCGATTGCGACCCAGGACGGCTCATTAATCGTAATTCCTTTTCCCCGGACATTGACCAGGGTATTTGCCGTCCCAAGGTCGATCCCAATATCCAGGGAGAAGAAACCTAACAACCAATCAAGTGGTTTAAAGGCCAATCTGGCTTCCCTAACGAAGTCAATTTAGCATGTCGATTGTTTTCTTTTTTTGAACCAAGCACAACTTCGAGCATGCCGCAGAAAATTATACCATCGAACACTTCATTGCTTTAAGATTTGAGGCGGTTGGATCGATTGTAAAAAAATGCTGCGCACCTCTTGATCGGGCAAGGGTGCGCAGCATATCAACCCGCTAATCGAGGCCGGCTCTAGAACATCAAGTCGTTCACTTGCTTAATGCTCTCGCGAGGCGGGCGCAAGCGGTTCTCAGTCAGGCGGTTGAGCGGCGTTTCAGTCAGGTTGTAGATATCTAACAAGGACGGTTTGTCAGGATCGATATAGATCAACCCTGTCAGAAGCCACTGCTTGGCATTGGCCTCCTCCAGAATACGCATGGCCTCGGCCCGGTTGTATGGATCGTAATCGTGTTCGAGCTTTTTCAAGATCACTTTTGAGCCGTCGTGCATGGTCACTTCTTGGATTTCGCCCTCCTCGTAGTCCACCATGATCTCCTCCGCCGGAGGGACATAGGAAAGCTCATGCAACGCGACCTCGTGTTCCTTACCCCACGCATAGGAATGGACTGCGGTATCCTTATTGTTGAAAGTCACACAGGGACTGATGATATCCAACAACGCAATACCGCGATGGCTGAGCGCAGCTTTGATCAGCTCCTTCACTTGCTTGGGATCGCCGGCAAACGAGCGCGCTACGAAAGTGGCGTTCCCAACCAGCGCCTCCCAGGCGATATCAACCGGCATGTAGGGGTTCGATCCCTGCCCTTTCAGATACAGGCCTACTTCCGCCGTGGCTGAAAACTGACCTTTTGTCAGGCCATAAACACCGTTATTTTCAACGATATAAACCAGCCGGAGGTTGCGCCGTAACACGTGTTTGAACTGCCCCATCCCGATGCTGGCGGTGTCTCCATCGCCGCTGACGGCAAGCCCCCTTAGGGTATGGTCGCCAAAAAGGGCTCCGGTCGCTAATGAGGGCATACGGCCATGCAAACCGTTGAAACCAAACGACCGGCCGAGAAAATAAGTGGGGCTTTTGCTGGAACAGCCGATTCCGCTGAACTTAACGATCTGTTCCGGCAAGATATCCAATTCATAACAGGCTGCGATGATTTGACTTGAGATCGAATTGTGACCACAGCCCTGACACAATGTGCTTGGGTTACCGCGATAATCGGCTTTGCCCAAGCCAACCAGGTTCACCTGAGTTCGGGAGGCAATCTTCTGATCTGCCATTTCAAATCTTCTCCTCGGCCAGAATCGCTTCACGAACAAAACGAGCAGTGAGCGGCAGGCCATCGGTGTAAGCGATAGATTTCAATTTCATAACTTCGGTTGGATATTCCAGCGAGATTAACTGGTGAAGCTGCCCATCTCGGTTCATCTCGATCACGTAGTTCTGCCTGTGCGCTTTGATAAACTCGCGGACATCTTCACAAAACGGCATGGCACGAACTCGCATGAAATCCGTTTTTACGCCCTTCTTCAATAGCTCAACCCGCGCTTCTTGAATTGCCGGATCTGTTGACCCGAAAGAGATGATGCCAATCTCGGCGCCAGGCTCTTTCTGGATGACGGGAGCCGGAACAAACTCGCGCGCCTTTTCGTACTTCTTCTTCAACCGGTCCAGCAGCGCATGCCAGACTTTATTGTCTTCAGAGTAGCGCGCGTTTTCATCATGACCGGTGCCGCGCCCAAAGTACGCCGCGTTTGGATGGCGGTTCCCGGGCAACGTGCGATAAGTGACGCCGTCACCATCCACATCTTTGTACCGCGCCCACTGGCCCTTGAGCCGCTCCAGGTCAGCCTCCCACAGCACTTTGCCGCGCTCCATCGGGGTATCCGGATATTCGAACTTATCAGCCATCCACTGGTTCATCCCAAAATCCAGATCGGATAGCACGAACACGGGCGTTTGCAGGCGCTCGGCGATATCAAAAGACTTCCAGCCAAACTCAAAACACTCATTGATCGAGCCTGGCAGCAAGATGACGATCTGAGTGTCGCCGTGGCTGATGAAATGGGCAAACGTCAGGTCGCCCTGAGCGGTGCGGGTCGGCAAGCCTGTGCTTGGTCCAACCCGCTGGACATCCCAAACCACGATCGGGATCTCGGCGAAATATGCCAGGCCGGTATATTCAGCCATCAAGCTGAGGCCAGGCCCTGAGGTCGAAGTCATGGCTCGCAGCCCAGACCAACCCGCGCCGATCGTCATGCCAATCGCAGCCAGCTCATCCTCGGCCTGAACGATTGCGAACGTGTTCTTCCCAGGCTCCTGTGGATCCTTCCTGAACATGGGCATATACTCGATCAGGGCCTCGGCAATGCCGGATGCGGGTGTGATCGGATACCACGCCGCAAGCTGCACCCCGCCAAAAATCGAACCCAAAGCCGCAGCGGTATTGCCATCCGCCAGGATACACTCATCGGTGAGGTTCATCGGCTCGACGACGTACGGGTCGGTCTTCGTAAGGTTCTCATTGGCCCAATCATAAGCCTTCTGGATCACCCCGAAATTCAGGTCGATTGGGGCTGTCTTGCCTTTGAAGTGGAAATGCAGCGCCAGGTGAATTTTCTCCATATCGATATTGATCATGCGCGCCAACACCCCCACATAGACCATGTTAGCAATATAATCACGCAGTTCTGTCGGAGCGGACGAGCTGCGTGAGATTGCCTTTACGGGCATGGGATAGATCGAAACATCGTCCCGCTTATTCGTCAGCGGGATATCGTCTGCATAAAAGAACGCTCCGCCAGGCTGCACATCGTGCAAATCCTTATAAAGCGTCGCCGGGTTCATTGCGATGACAATTTCCGATTCATCGCACCTGGCAAGAAAGCCATCCTTATTGACCCGAATGGTGTACCAGGTGGGTAAGCCCTGGATATTGGATGGAAAAAGGTTCTTTCCCGAAACCGGGATACCCATCTTGAATAACGCACGCAGTATTGTGAGATTAGATGTCTGGCTTCCCGAACCATTGACTGATCCCACCGTGATCGAAAACGCATTTACGATCGGTTGGGTCTCCAGCCCCGGCTTTAGATCATCTTTCACTTGTGCTAACGACATAGGTGCTCCTTTTGTGATTCAATCCTTTGATTCCAACAAGTTCTTTTCGGGCGTCTGAAGATGAAACTCATCCACAACCGCCATCTTAGGTTGGTGAAACAACAAATCCTTGTGTTGAACCAGCGCCTGGTAACCCCGCTCGAGATCATCCTGGCAAATCGCCTCGACCATTTGTCGATGGTAGCGCCAGACCTGCTCAAGGTAATGGTAGTCTGCGTACAAATTCAACCCGACTGCCTCGTAAGCCTCCCAATAGGCTTCCAGCAAACCGGTCACGAACGGATTGCCAAGCCTGCTGTAGATCGTCAGGTGTAACAGGCGGTGTTCTTCATGAGGGATCTGAATGGGATCGTCATGCAGTTTTCTCAAAGCGCTTGCTATCAGGTCCTGAAGGCGATCACGGTCTTCCGGGGTGAGCTTGCGGACCGCCTCATGCCAGTACGCCATCTCAATATGGTGGCGGAGGTCCGCATACGAGGCAAAGTTCGACCAATTCGTGGCGATCGCGAAGGAGAGGCTCAAACGAACCGCGGGCAAAAACGAATAATCCAGCCTTCGAATGCCGGTGCGCGGGCGCACATCGACCAGCCCGATCGCTTTTGCAACTTCAAGCTGCTCACGCAACAGCGCCACGCTCACGCCAAGTTCTTTGCTCATATCGCTGAGGGATGGTAAACGTCCCCCATTCACCCCGTTGAGATCCGCATCTGGCGCAGAAGATGAATGCGCAGCCAGATAATCCAGGAATTCGGAAGATAATTTTGACATGGATGATCCGCTAATACGATTAATCCGATAAATCAGATCAATGCGATTTTATCATACCTCCAAAAACGAGTCAAGCAGCGCTGGCAGCTCTCGCAGCGAGCGCGCCAGTTGGGTCCCCTGCCAGGTGATCAATGCGCCATCTACAAGATGGATGCGCCGGTTCTGCACCGCCGGCAAATCTTGAAACATCTCTTGGATCAACAGGATATCCACCTCGCCAAACCCATACGGTTCGCATGACAGCAGGATCAGCTCTGGCGCGGCAGATCGGATCTCCGCCTCGCCCAGGCGCGGATAACAGCGCTCAAAATCGTGCGGTTCGCCCTCGGTCCGCTCCTGGAAGCCCATGTCGGCTTCGAGCGGCTGCCGGCGTTCACGCCCTTCGAAGACATTGCTGCCGCCAAAGAGCTGTAACAGATCGTTGCTGTAGGTGTCTTGATTGAATGTCATCCACCAGGGAAGCCCTTGCGGGATACGGTCGAACCAGACCGGGCAAAAATAGGTGAAGGGCCTGCGGGCCTCGTAGGCCGAGATCGCCCAATCCAGCGTCATTTCAAGCGTCTGAACCCGCAGCCGGGCTGATTGGCTGCGGAATAAGTTCGCCAGGGTCCACAGAATATCAACCGATGTCCGCACCGTCTTGGGCATGGTTACCCAAACCGCTAACCCGGTCTCGCGCAGGGCGTTCACCCCGTCCAGAGTGTTGTCCTCCCAATTCGCCAATACGAGGTCGGGCTGCAAATCCACGATCGCATCCACGCGGAAGTCTTTCGGCCCTCCGACGCGCACAAGGGAACGGCCCTCCAGCTCAGCCCGATGATAATTATCGGTGACCCCAACCAACGCGTCCGCAACCCCCAGATCAAACAGGCTTTCGGTCATGTAGGGGACTAACGAGACCACCCGCCTTGGGGGTTGGCTAAAATGAAGCGCATCTTTATGACCGTTTCCCTTTGGCCTGGTCTGATCCTCGTCCATTTTTCGCCCCCGTTTACTCTAACAAGCCCGTTGCTGCGCCCGCCAGGGGCGCCGCTCCGTGAGCAAAAACCGCCTCATCAGAACCAAACCGCGGTTCATGTTGCGGCGCAGTAAGATTTCTGGCGAACGCGCCGAGAGTAATGTATAAGCTGTTGTGCATTGCTCAGGATGGGGGTCATCAAATAAACACAATCCGCCGGAACACTTCTTCGTAGCGCGGGTTTTCGGGCGTGCTATCCGGAGTGTGTCTTGTGCGCATGCGCTCGACAAATTCGGATCGGTCGCCGATCTGGCTGCGGTGCTCGAAAAGGGCGCGCAGCTTGGTGTCCCATAGATCGGTGACATCTATGCGCATGCTGGGTTCAAGGGTCAAAGAGATCCACACCTCTCTGGGGGTATGGGGCATCAAGTTCTCATCACGGATCAGTTCGGGGAAATAGAGCGGATTCCCTGCCGCCGGAAACACCGCGTCCAGCACAACCTGCCCGGCCGCCCGATGGTCGGGGTGATTGATCCGGCTTTCGCCCACATAGAGCGTCTTCGGATCGCAAGTCACCAGCACATCCGGCCGCTCCTTCCGAATAATGCGCGTGACCTCCTTGCGCAATTGAAGGTCAGGCGCCAAATAACCGTCAGGAAAGTCCAGGAAATTGACATCATGCACACCCAAGACCGCAGCCGCCGCGAGCTGCTCGGCCTGCCGGTCGCCGCATAGCTCTCCGGGGTTGGTCTCGGGGTTCGAAGCCCCCTTATCGCCGCAGGTCAGCAGCCAATAAGTCACCTTGTGCCCGGCTGATGTCCAGCGCGCAATCGTCGCCCCACAGAAAAACTCCGGATCGTCCGGGTGCGCCAGGATCACGAGTATCTTCTGGGGTTCTTTCCAGTCATCTTCCATGCCTATTTTTTCCTGCGATGTTTCTTGGATTTTCTACCCTGGGTGGGATAATATCGCCGCGGCTCCTCTGGGGGTTGGGGCGCGGCCTGCTCGTCGGGCGGAGCGCCCTGGTCTTTCCCGCAATCGCATTCACCGCCTTCGTGTTTGGCGCAAGGTTGTTGGGCCTTGTTCTTCAGGGCTTCATACTCTTCGTACGGTTGCACCTCAGCATGGGCATACTCGACCCGTGT
Source organism: Anaerolineales bacterium (assembly GCA_020853835.1). Taxonomy (GTDB): domain Bacteria; phylum Chloroflexota; class Anaerolineae; order Anaerolineales; family UBA4823; genus UTCFX2. Next base: position 6,115 of record JADYYC010000352.1, on the reverse strand, counting down.
GCCGTCCAGGAGGGAGACGATCACGCTCTGTTTGAGCGGATAAACGTCTTCAACCTTGCCCTCGCCTTTGGGGGTCATCACACGCTTGCCGCGTTTTGGCAGGCTCTTGCGCGCCTCAACATACTGTTCATACTCGTAAATCAGGCAGCAGCGAAGCCGCCCGCACATCCCGGTGATTTCAGAAGGGGTCAGCGAGATCCCCTGCTCCTTCGCCATCTTGATCGAGATCGGGCTGAATTCGGTTAGAAACATCGTGCAGCAGCGTTTTTCGAGGCCACAGGCGCCCATACCCCCCAGGTACTTGGCGACATCGCGAGGGCCGATCTGGCGCATTTCCACGCGCGAGCGGGGATAAAGCCGCTGCATGGCATTGTTCAGCTTGCGCAGATCGACCTTGCCCTCGGTTTCTGTGCTGTACAGGAAAGAAAGACGGGAGCCGTCAAAGGTGAATTCAGCCGTAACGATCTTAACGCCCGGGATGCCGGTCTCTTTTAGTTTTTCCCGACAGTTGATGGTCGCTTCCAGCTCCTTCTTCTGCCAGAGCTGGCGCAAGACGAGATCGCGCGCATTTGCTTTGCGCGCGATCGGTTTCCACGTCCCTTCGGGCGGCGCGGAGGGGTCCTCGACAACCTGCACGACTTCGCCAAGCTGTCTGCCGCGGCTGGTTTCAACCACCGCATAATCCCCTACTTGCAGCTCACAGCAACGGCTGGCATCAAAGTGGTATACTTTCCCACCCTTTTGAAAACGAACACCGACAATATAAGGTTCCATTTTGACAATTATAAACGGGGCGTCCAGAAAAAATTCTCCAGTCGCCCCGACCTTCCTTAACCGATCACGTTAATCGGGATGAAATTCGATCCTCTGACCGCTGCGACGCTGATCTTCGCCGCGACGTTCTCAGATATGCTGCGTAAAGCTACCGCGACTGGCGAATTGGGCTGCGAAATCACAACCGGCACCCCATTATCGCCTCCCTGGCGCACCGCCGGATCCATTGGAATGGCGCCGATAAACGGCACGCCCGCCTCATCTGCCAGGGCCTGTCCGCCTCCAGACCCAAAGATATCCATCCGGGTGCCGTCTGGAAGCTCAAGGTAGCTCATATTTTCAACTACGCCGAAAATCTCGACATCCAACTGGCGGAACATCTCCAGCCCGCGGCGAGCGTCGTCCAGCGATACCTGCTGTGGAAGCGTGACGATCACCCCTCCGCTGAGCGGCAATGACTGCGCCAGGCTCAAGGCTGCGTCTCCTGTGCCGGGCGGCAGGTCGACGATCAGGTAATCCAACTCTCCCCAATCCACGTCGGTCAAAAACTGGCGAATTGCAGAATGCAGCATCGGGCCGCGCCAGATCAACGGCTGGTCGGACTTCACCATAAAACCGATTGACATCATTTTCACATTGAACGATTCTGCCGGAACCAATTTATCCGCGGTCGCGGCGGGCAGGTGATCTACACCCATCATGGTCGGGATGTTAGGACCGTAGATATCCGCATCCAACAACCCCACCCGCGCCCCACTTTGCGCCAGCACCACTGCCATGTTGACCGCCACGGTAGACTTTCCCACCCCGCCCTTGCCAGACGCCACGGCGACCGCGTTGCGAATGGGGAGCTGCAACAGCCCGCGCGAGCGGCCGTCGTTCGGCACGCTTGCATCCATCTTTATTTCGACTTCGCGCACACCCTCAAGCGCTGTGACGGCGGCCTTTGCTTCACGCTCGATCTGGCTTTTGAGCGGACAAGCCGGCGTGGTCAGCATGATCGTGAAGCGCACCTTCCCCTGATCCACTTCCAGATCGCGGATCATGTTCAGTGAAACCAGGTCTTTATGGAGCTCCGGCTCCTGAACTTTGCTTAATGCACCGAGCACAGACTCGGCGCTCACCTTGTTTTGATCAGTCATTATTTACCTTTCAGATGTTTAGATAGTTATTCTTTACTATGCCGGGCTGCCTTGGCGGCCTCCGCTTCTGCCCGAGCGGCTTCTTCGCGCGCATAATTCACCGGGCGGATATCAGCATAATAGGATGTCGGTTTTAGCAGCTTTTCCTTATCAAACAGGTTCTTGGCATGCCGATCATACACCGAAAGCTCGTAATCGTGGTCCATCTTGATCGCATCGAATGGACAGTACTCGGCGCAAAGGCCGCAGTTCATGCAGATATCCATGTCGATAAAGAACTTCTCTGGTTCGGGGATCGGGCGTCCTGTATTCGGGTCATTTGTCCTTACGATCCAAATGCATTGCGGCGGGCATACCTTGGGACAGATGCCGCATGAGGTGCAGCGGATGTGCTCTTCACCGTTCGGACCCACATCATACAACAAAAAAGGCAAGAAGCGAAATTCCTCGGGGACGGGAAGCTTCTCTTCTGGGTATTGAATAGTGAAAATGCCGCGCGCGTCGGTGCTCATCCGGTGCTTGACGCCTTCTTCCGTGTAATAGCGCTTTCCAAACCAGCGGATATCTTCGATATAGGTATCCAGGAAGCGCTTAAGGGTTACACCCAGGCCCCTGACAATTCCCATTCCATCCATAATAAATCTCTCCCTAGGTTCCCTGATTATCGATCGGTTTCGCCCAATACGATGTCGATTGAGCCCAGGATTGCCACAACGTCGGCGACTTTATTTCCCACGCACATCTTCTCGTAGCCAGTCAGGTTGATGAACGATGGCGCCCGGACATGATACCGCCACGGGTTCGGCTTGCCGGTAGAAATCACGTAGAAACCCAGCTCGCCTTTTGGCCCCTCCACCCTGCCGTATGCTTCTCCAGCCGGCACGCGCACCTGGTACTGTGGCTTGCCCTCCTGGATCGGTCCCTCGGGCAGGTCTTTGATCGCCTGCTGCAAGATGCGCACGCTCTGCCGCAGCTCGTCAATCCGGATGAGGTAGCGGTCATAGGTATCACCGTGATAACGCACCGCGACGTCGAAATCGAAGCGGTCATAGATGCTGTAAGGTTCGGCGCGGCGGATGTCGTATGGCACGCCCGAGGCGCGCAGCACCGGCCCGCAGGTTGAGTAGGCGATGGCCTGTTCGGGGGTGAGGACGCCCACCCCTTCGGTGCGCGAGCGCACGACCTCGTTGTTCGTCAAGTAAAGATCCAACTCATCGATTTTCCGGGGCAGGCGCTCATAGACCAGGCGGCGGATCTTCTCGGCGATCCCTTCCGGCAAATCACGCGTCAGGCCGCCAAAGCGGAAGTAATTGCACATCATGCGCGAACCGGTCGTCGCCTCGAAAATATCCAGGATGAGCTCGCGCTCTTCGATCGCATACAGAACCGGCGTGAAATATGCGCCCAGGTCGTTTAAAAACGTCCCGACTGCAAAGAGGTGGTTGCTGATACGGGTTAGCTCGGCCATGATGACCCGCAAATATTCAGCCCGCTCAGGCGGCCGAATATTCATGAGTTTCTCCACCGCCAGCGCGTAACCGAAATTGTTGCTCAGCGAGGAAAGATAATCCAGCCGGTCTGTAAAAGGCATATTGTGGAGGAAAGTGTTCCTCTCGCCAATTTTCTCGTGATTACGATGCAGATAACCCATCACGGGCTTTAGCGCGACGATTTTCTCGCCCTCCAGGGCAACGGCAACCCGGAAGACGCCGTGGGTCGAGGGGTGCTGCGGGCCCATGTTGACCATGATCACGTCAGTATCGAGGGCTGAATCACGCCCACGAATCGAACGCTTGAGGCTCTCATAAAGCAGGGATTCGTCGTCCACTTCGAACTGCGCCGGGTCAAAACCCTCGGGGTATTGAACATTGTTATCAAAGGGGTTTTTATCTTCGATGCGATAAACCTGACCATCCGGCCAGCGGTTTTTGAAGGGTTTCCCCTCTTCTTCGAAGTAGGGCTCTTTCCAATCTTTTCGCAGCGGATGCCCTGCAAACCCCTCCCACATCAGGATCCGGCGCAAATCGGGGTGGCCTTCGAAGCGAATTCCCAGCAAATCCCAGGCTTCGCGCTCTTGGAGGTCTGCTCCAGGGTAAACCGCCACCAACGATGGTACGACTGCGTCGTCGCGCGGGGTCTGAGCTTTAAAGGCCAGTCCAGGCCCGCCAGTCGTCTTGTACGCATGATAGACCACCTCCATCATGCCCTCGGGCAGGTAATCCACGCCCGTCACGGAAGAGAGGTAATCGTAGCCAAATTCATCTCGGACCGCAGTCGCAACTTCGACCAGGTGATCTCGGTCAACGATGCATCCCTCATATCCTTTGCGCGTATCAACCGTTACGGCGCCTGGGAAACGGGCTGCCAGATCTGCCGCGGGCGTGATTTCGTGTACGGGTATCGCAGTTTGCTCGCTCATCCATTCCTCCTGGTTCAGGCCTGCTCCACCTGGGCGGTTCCTGCGGCATTGGTTTCGGATTGTTCTATAATTTTTTCAGCCTGCTCACGAATGATGGCATTCTGGCGCGGGTCCACCACATCGGGGCCAAGCAGTGGCACCGGGATGGCATCGATGGGTTCTTTGCTATACCAGCGGACTTTTTTGATCGATTGCGTGTCAATTTTTCGTTGCAAGGTGATCAGGCCGTGTATGAGCGCCTGAGGGGTGGGCGGGCAGCCGGGGATATAAACATCCACGGGTACATAGCGGTCGACGCCCGAGACGACGTTGTAACCTTCTTTGAACGGCCCACCGCCTGAAGCACAGGCTCCCATCGCCACGACGTACTTTGGTTCGGGCATTTGATTATAGAGGCGCACAATTTGGGGGATCATCTTCTTTGTGACCGTGCCTGCGACGATCATCAGGTCGGCCTGGCGCGGGCTGGGACGCATAATTTCCATCCCAAACCGGGCGAAGTCATAGCGGCTGGCAGCGGTGCAGATCATCTCGATTGCACAGCATGCAAGCCCAAACATTAACGGCCAGATCGATGAGCGACGACCCCAGTTGTAAATCTTGTCAATGGTCGTAATCTCTACCTGACCCTGAAGCTCGGGAGGAATATCAAATTTCGTTGATTCGATATTCTTTTGCTTCATCTCATTCATCAGGGATTTGCCTCCTCCAACCATTCTTGATAAATCGCAGCCAGGATTCCATCATTCGCCAGCTCGCGGTCATCGGAAAACTCCTGCAGACCTATAACCCAACGATAGATCATATCCAGGGAGACCTGTTCCAACTCGATTTCAGGATGTTGACGCATTAATTCCTGTGCAATCGCAAACGAGTCTTCCCAAGTGTACATGGGACAATTATACCGTCTTATGCTTCAAAGTCAATCTCATTATCGCAAATATATATTTGTGATAATCGAAATTATCGGTTAAAATTCGGCCATGAAAACCATGCGCCAGCGCATCCTCGAGTTTATCCGCTCTCAAAGGGCTGTCAGCATCCAGGAGCTCACACAGGCTTTTCGGATGACGGAACAAAACGTGAGATATCACGTATCCATTTTGAAGAATGAAGGGTTAATCGAGGAACTCGATAACCCTAATCCAAAACAGAGGGGGCGTCCAGGAAAAATCTACGGTTTGACGCTGCATTCCCTGGGGGAAAACCTGGGTCTGCTGGCGTCGGCCTTGCTCGAGCTGCTCCCGCCTTTCTCCGATGAAGAACACGTGAGGCTGATCTATGATCGGTTGGCTGGCAGGCTGGCAGACCAAATGACAGCCTGCCTGGATAAAAACCATCCCGCAACGTCGTTTCCCAAACACCTCACCCAGCGGCTTAACCGCCTGGCGATGATCCTTAACGCGCATCATTACGCCTCGCGCTGGGAGGCGCGCGCCGATTCCCCCAGAGTGGTGTTGGGACACTGTCCTTATGCCGCCATCATCGACGAACATCCCGAGATATGTCATTTAGACGCCGGCATAATATCCCGCCTGTTAGGCCAGCCCGTACAGCAGACAGCCCGCCTCGCCAAAGACGAAAACGGTTTGCCATATTGCTTATTTTGGGTTCATACGGACAGGGTATAATTAAAACCAGTATCGTCATTGGACAGGCAAAAAAGCCGGGTCAATCCTTTAGCATAATTACTGATTAACAATTTAATTTGGAGGAGATGAACATGTCATCGTTTCGATTTCCCGTCCCTCTCCAAGACATGCGAAGATTGTTCGTCGCG
>JADYYC010000351.1 GCA_020853835.1 Anaerolineales bacterium | reverse complement strand
TCCAGAACGCCAACGCAAAAGTGGTCAACGGCTACCCGGCGGGCGTCATGCCGCAGCAGTTCATCGATCCGGTCACCAACCAGCCCATCAGCGATGACCAGATCGCAGATATCATCGCATACATCAAATCGCTCAAGTGAGCTTGCCGCGCGGCGAGATTCGGAGGCAATGGTATGAGTGAAAAGAAGAGCTCCATTTTTTCAATCGGCCTGATCCGCGGCCTGCTGGGGATGTTGGCAGGTTACGCGGTTGGATTTGGACTGGTTTCCGTGATCCGGCTGCTCCAGGGCTTGCCGGTCTGGGCGTATAACCCCTCGGGCAACCAGTACGGTTTCAGCGAGCCAGCCTGGGTGGTCGGCGCGATCTTTGGCATCATCGGGTTCATACTGGCGCTGGGCGTGGTCTCGGACTGGCTCAAGTTGATGGACGGTCAGCAAACCCCCGAACATCCGGCAGACGCATTCCCTTCGGGGGTGCGGCGCTATTTGAGCGCCAGCTACGATCACAAGGTCATCGGCATCCAGTACGGCGTGACCGCGATCCTGCTGCTGGGCGTGGCGGGCGTGTTTGCCCTGATCTTCCGCACCGAACTGGCCCAGCCCGAGCTTCAGATCGTGTCTCTGCAGACCTACAACACTATCATGAGCCTGCACGGGATTGTGATGATCGCCGGGATATTGCTCGGCGTCGCGGCAATGTCGAACTACCTGGTGCCGCTGCTCATCGGCGCCAATGACATGGCCTTCCCGCGCCTGAACGCATTCGCTTATTGGATCAACGTCCCCGCCGCGATCGTCCTGCTCTCGAGCTATTTCCTGGGCGGCTTCGACACCGGCTGGACGGGTTACCCGCCGCTCAGCCAGCGCGCCCCCCTGGGCATGGATATGTTCTTCCTGGGGGTGATCTTTGTCGGGTTCTCCTCGATCTTCGGGGCTTTGAACGTGATCGCCACCGCCATCCGGCAGCGCGCCAAGGGCATGGGGTACTTCCGCATGCCGATTTTCGTCTGGTCGGCCCTGGCCACCGCCTTGATCGCCCTGACCGCCACCCAGTTGATCGGGCTTTCCTTCGAGATGGTGATGTTCGAGCGGCTGTTTGGGATGGGTTTCTTTGCTCCAGAAAAAGGCGGCGACCCGATCCTGTTCCAGCACCTGTTCTGGTTCTACTCCCACCCGGCGGTCTACGTGTTCGTGCTGACGGGCCTGGGCGTGATCAGCGAGATCCTGCCGGTGTTCGCCCGCAAGCCTCTGTTCGGCTATCGCTGGGTGGCGCTTTCGTCCTTTGGCATCGCCCTGGTCGGTTTTCTGGTCTGGGCGCACCATATGTTCACCAGCGGCATGGCTTCTTATCTGCGCATACCGTTTATGTACAGCACCCTGCTAGTGGCGGTTCCCACCGGCGTCAAGTTCTTCAGTTGGGTGGCGACCATCTGGGAGGGCAAGCTCTCGTTCGAGACACCGATGCTGTTTGTGCTCGGCGCCATCTCGATCTTCCTGCTCGGCGGGTTGAGCGGGCCGCCCAACGCGACCGTCGCGACCGACCTGCACCTGCAGGACACCTACTGGATTGTGGGGCATTTCCACGCCACCATGTTCGGCGGGTTCGTCTTTCCATTCTTTGCTGCCATCTATTACTGGTTCCCCAAGGTCACCGGGCGCATGTACAACGAGGCGTTGGGCAAGCTGCATTTCTACCTGATGCTGCCCGCTTTTTACGTGCAGTCCCTGGGCCAGATGCAGGTCGGTTTGCTGGGCATGCGCCGCCGCATCGCCGATTACGACCCCGCCCTGGGGATCACCCTGCAGCAACTGCTGATCACGATCGCCGCGTTCGTGATCTTCACCTCGGTCGTGATCGCGGTCGTCAATTTTGTCTACAGCGCGGCGCGCGGGCCGGCGGCGGCGCGCAACCCCTGGCGCTCTCGCTCCCCCGAATTCATGCTCCCCTCGCCGCTGCCGGTGCTCAATTACGCCCAGCCCCTGGTCGTGGTCGGAGAGCCCTACGATTATGGGACGGACTATGCGTTTGTGAACATCGACCCCGACCGCAAGATCGCGGCGGCGGCGGAAGATCAGCCGGCGCCCGAGGAGCAGGCGCCCACAGCCCCCGCTTCCAGCGCGGCGGCCGATTGACGCCTCATCAAGGCTCTATTTGAAGGAGTTGCCAGAATGGACGAAGAGAAGAAGAAATATGCATATCGCGTCGGCGTGGTGGTCTTAATCCTATTGGTCACGTTCACGATCGGCGAATTTTTCATCGGCATGGTCGCCCCCGCCTGGGGAGGCGTGCTGCTGATCATCGCAACCCTGAAAGCGTTTTTTGTCGTGCGCGATTACATGCACCTGGGGCGTTTATTCCAGCCTGAAGGCGAGGTGAATTCATGACCACCGAAACCGTTACGTTGACCGACTACCAGCGCAAGACGAACACCAACCGGCTCGGTTTGTGGCTGTTCATCGCCTCCGACCTGTTCATGTTCGGCGGGCTGTTCATCTCCCGCTTTTACTTGCTCGGCACGGGGGTGCGCCCCGAGCTCAACCAGTTTCTGGGCCTGGCGATCACCGCCATCCTGCTCGTCAGCAGCTTCTTCGCCAACCGGGGAGAGACCGCCATGGCCTATGGCGACCGCAAGACCTTCGAGCGCTCGTTTTTGATCACGATCGCCCTGGGGATCGTCTTCCTGGTCGGGGTGGTGGGCGTCGAGTGGCAGACCGCGCCCTACGGGCCGGGCGAGAGCGTCGTCTGGTCGCTGTTCTACACCATGACGGGTTTTCACGCCTTTCACGTGCTCACCGGGGTGATCTTCCTGTTCATCGTCTTCCGCAACGCCCGCAAGGGCCTGTACAACGAAGAGCGCCACTGGCCGGTCGAAGCCGCGGCGGTCTACTGGCACTTCATCGATGTGGTGTGGATTTTCTTCTACCCGGCGCTTTACCTGATCGGCCTTCCGCCCGCTTAGCCGCGGGCGGGACGCCCGCGCCGGCCCGCTTGAATTTACGAGATTCTGGGAAAGATAAGCATGTCAAAGCTCGGTTTGATCGTCGCCGGGGTGCTGATTGGGGTGGCGCTCAGTCTTGTGGGGGCTTATCTATATTTTGACCAACACTACACCTATCAGGGCGTGCTGATCAACCCGCCCGCGCCCGCCCCCGATTTCCGCCTGACGGATCAAAACGGCGACCCCTATCAACTCAGCAGCCGCACGGGCAAAGTGGTGCTCCTGTTCTTCGGCTACACCTACTGCCCGGATGTATGCCCCATCACGCTCTCGGAATACAAGAAAATCAAGGCAGACCTCGGCGACCGGGCCGGAGAGGTCGACTTTGTGTACATCACGGTTGACCCGGCGCGCGACACCCAGGAGCGCGTGCGCCTCTACCTGCAGAATTTCGACCCGTCCTTCACCGGCCTGACCGGGTCGGAGGCCGAGCTGCAAACCGTCTGGGAGGAATATGGGGTCTATCGCCAGCCCCAGCCGGGCGAGGGTGGGGCGAACTACCTGGTCGACCACTCGGCGCGCATTTACGCCATCGATCCGCAGGGGCGCTGGCGCTTGAACTACCCCTTTGGCATGGAGCCCGAGCGCATTGCCCAGGACATCACCCACCTCTTGAGGGGACAGTAGAGGCAGCATGTCGTCCGGTTCGAAGCTCCTCCCCTACCTGAAACGGCTGGCGGTCGTCGCCTTCATCTCGCTCGTCTTTGCGGCGCTGTTCAACGAAGCCACCTACCTGCTGCTGAGAGAGCCAAACGACCGCGCCCCCAAGACGATCCAGATCGTGATCCCGCCTGGGACGGCCGAGCTGATCAAAGCCGGCGGCGAGACCCCCTTCCTGCCGGATGAGATGGTGTTTGTGATCGGCGACGTGCTCGAGGTGGTGAACCAGGACACGGTTAGCCATCAGCTCGGGCCCATTTGGGTCCCCGCCGGTTCGACCGGCAGCCTGGTTATGAACCAGGTCGAGCGCGTGCGGTATTCCTGCTCATTTCAAAGCCAGCAGTTCCTCGGCCTCGACATCCGCCAGCCGGTCACCATCTCCACCCGCCTGACCGCCCTGCTCCTCACGGCGCCTACGCTGGGGGCGCTGCTCTTCATCTTCAGCCTGGCGGCCTATCCCCTGGACAAAAAGAAAGCCTCTCGGGGCGCCGGAAAAACCGCATGAACACCTTTCTGGCCCTTTTCTCCCGGCGCTGGATCGTGGCGACGCTGCTCGTCCTGGGCGGCAGCGCCCTGTGCATCCGGCTCGGCATCTGGCAGCTCGACCGGTTGGATCAGCGGCGCGCTTTCAACGCCCGCGTCCAGGCGCAGCTCGACGCCCCCCTTCTCGAATTGAAATCCGAGGCGCTGGAGGCCGACCTTTACAACATGGAATACCGGAGCGTCTCGGCTCGCGGGCGTTACGACTTCACGCACCAGGTCGCGCTGCGCAACCAGTATTACGGCAGCGAATGGGGGGCGCACCTGATCACGCCGTTGATCCTGGAGGAGTCCGGCGAGGCGATCCTGGTCGACCGGGGCTGGATCCCCGCCGCGGATTTCGAAGCGGGCGACTGGGGCAAGTTCGATGAGCCGGGCGTGGTGCAGGTGGACGGCTGGCTGCGCCGGCCGCAGGTCAAAGCCGAACTCGGCAGCCGCCGCGATCCCACCCCCTACCCCGGCAGCGCGCCGCTCAGCGCCTGGTATTTCATTAACATCGAGCAAATGGCGGGGCAGATGCCCTACCCCCTGCTGGGGGCGTACATCCAACAGTCGCCGCAGCCGGGCTGGGAGGGCCCGCCCTATCGAACCCAGCCAACCCTGGAGCTCAGCGAAGGCCCGCATATGGGTTACGCCCTGCAGTGGTTCACCTTTGCGATCATCCTGGGCGGCGGGTATCCCCTGTTCGTCCGCCGTCAGATGGGGCGCCAGGGCGCGCGGCAGAAACCAGCCAGCCAACACAACAGCACTTATTCCGGCGCATGACCCGCCACGAAGGAGCAGATAGATGAAAAGGTCGGCAGACAACCCGAATGAAACCTCGCTGCGATACCTGCAGTGGCTGCTGCTCGCCGCGGGCATCCTGATGTTCCTCCAGATCTCGATCGGGGGCGTTCTGAGCGCGACCGGGGCGGGCAGCGGAGCGCTCGTCAGGCCGCCCAGCGCGGCGGAACAGGCGCTCCCCGCGAACCTCGCAAGCCTGTTCATCTATGCCCATCAGGCGGTCACGCTCCTGGCCCTCCCGTTCCTGCTTGCCTCCGCCTGGCTGGCCTGGAAGCGCTTCCGCAGCCGCCCGCTCCTGAGCCTGCCGGCCCTCGCCTCCCTGCTCCTCTTCACTGCCCAGGCCGGGTTGGGCGCCTGGATGGCGCGGCTGACCATCCCAGAGACGCGCGCCTGGCTGAGCCTGGCGCACGCGCTCCTGTCGCTCCTGGCGCTGGCGGGCATCCTGCTCGCAACAGTGGCGTCTTTCCGCCCCTCCGGAGCGCCGGAGAAGCTCTCCTTTCGCTCCCCGTTTGCGCGCTTATCGGCCGGGCTGTTCTGGGCCTTGCTCATCCTGATGGCGAGCGGGGCGGTCTTGAATTCGCTCGGCGGCCAGGCCGCCTGCCGCGGGTGGCCTTTTTGCGAGAACTTCGACCTGCTGCGCCAGCCCGCCCAGTGGCTGGACCTGCTTCATCGCGGCTGGGTGGCGCTGAGCGCCCTTTTGGCCGCGGCCGTCCTGGTCAGGGCCTGGCAGAGCCAGCGGGCCCAGACGGCGGTGATCACCGCCGCCACCGCGATGGGCGTTCTGTATTTTGCCCAGGCGCTGCTCGGGGCGCGCCTCGTGCAGGGCTACCCGGCGCATCTGCTCTGGCTGCACCAATCCACGGCGGCCGCGGTCTGGGCTGCCGCCACGGTGCTGGCGGCGCTGACCGGGCTGGCAGGGCGCAGCCGCGCCGATGAGCAAGCCGAGGCGTGCGCCGCCCGCGGGCGCAAGGGCCTGCTCAAAGACTTCCTGATGCTCACCAAGCCGGTGGTGGTGATCCTGCTCCTGGTGACCACCTTTGCCGGGATGGTGATCGGGGCGCAGGCCTGGCCCTCGCTTTCGCTCACCTTTTGGACGCTGCTGGGCGGCTTCCTGGCTGCGGGGGGTTCCGGCGCCATCAACCAGTACATCGACCGGGCGGACGATGGGCTCATGCAGCGCACACAAAAACGTCCGATCCCCGCCGGGCGTTTGACCCCCGGCGAGGGGCTGGCCTTTGGCGTGGGGATCGCCCTGGCCTCGATTTACATCCTGACGGCGTTTGTGAATTTCCTGGCCGCCATGCTCTCGCTGGCGGGGATCATTTATTACGTGCTGCTCTACAGCGTCTTTTTGAAGAAGACCACCGTCCAGAACATCGTGATCGGCGGCGGGGCGGGCGCTATTCCGCCGCTCGTGGGATGGGCGGCCGCCACGGGCAGCCTGAACATCCCCTCGCTCTTCCTCTTTGCCATCATTTTCATGTGGACCCCGCCGCACTTCTGGACGCTGGCGCTCGTGCGGCGCAAAGACTACGCCAGGGCCGGCGTGCCGATGCTGCCGGTGGTGCGCGGCGAGAAAGAGACCCGCAGCCAGATCATGCTCTACACGCTCGAGCTGGTCGCCCTGACGCTGCTCTTGCCGCTCTTCGGGCTTGGCGGGGGCATCTACCTGGTCGGCGCGGCTCTCCTGGGCGCCTGGCTGGTGCTGGCAGCCTTCCGGGTGTGGAGAAAGGGCGGCAACAAGCTAGCCTGGTCGATGTACCATTATTCCAACATGTACCTCGCGGTTCTGTTTTTTGTGTTGATGGTGGACCGCCTGGTCTGAGCCGCCTGCCACGCTCAAAAAAACGGCCTGCTCCTCGGGCCGTTTTATATTTAACGTGAATTCGGGTAAAAAGCCTCGCGTCACTGAGAGGGCGGTTTATGCCCGAAGCAATCTCCAGGATGGGCGGGCGGGGAGATTGCTTCAGCCCAAAAAACGGGCGTCGCAATGACGAGCTCTGCTGATCCGAATGCGGGTCAAGACTTCCGAAGTCTGCGAGACTTCGGAAGTCTGCAGGGGGGGCGCGTCATCGCGAGCGTTTCCACCGCGCCGGCGCTCTTCACTCCAGAACGACGCCAGGGCATCGTTCTGGATCGAGAAAATCAATCTTTACTTTAGCCGTTCTTTCCTGTAATATGTATTCATCAACGGCGTCCTCTGAACCTTGCACAACGACAAATAGACGGCATCCACCGGCTTCGAGATTAGAAAAGATCAAAGGAGTATCGCGATGTCAATCAGAACACCGTTCAGCCTGCTGATAAGCCTGGCCATTCTGGTTTCCCTGCTTGCCGGCTGCCAGCCGGGCGCGCCCGCTGCAGTCGAAGAAGCCACCTCCCCCCCGGCGAGCTCGACTCCAGCGCCAACAAGCACTACCGCCGTCCCGACCGAGACCCCGACGCCCTCGGTCACCCCCACCGCAACGGCTTCTCAGACGCCGGGCCCAACCTCAACCCCCGAACCGACCGAGGACCCCATCCTGTCGCCAGCCGGTTTGCGCGCCGCGCTCCAAACCGCGCTCGATGCGCGGGGTTTTCCCATAGACGAACTGCCCAATGAGAAAATCGAACAATGGACCCGCTTTGCGGACGGCAAAGTCGAGCTGCCCGAGGCGGGGCAGGCCGAACTGCGGGGCTTCCTCGAGCAGTGGCAGTTGCTGGTGGATCTGCTGTCGGAGGGCGAATTTGACGAGACCGACGAGCCGTCCTTCCGGGTGATACAGACGGAGGGCGAGGGGGAAGGGGCGGGCGAGCTGGTTCCCTACCTGGTCCGACAGACGGCGCAGGGAGAGGCTTTCTACTTGCTCGCAAAAGACGATGAGGATCACATCATGGCGATCACCCTGGCGCCCGAAATCCCCGACCTGGAACAACGAATCCACCCGGACGGGAAAGACGTGGATTACCTGGATGGGCGCGGCAGGTTGATGCTGATCGCCGATGCGAACTGGATCGATCCAGACGAAATCGCCGAGATCGAAAAACGCGCCGAGGACAATGACATTCACCGTCGTGACCTGCTCAAGCAGTTGCAGATTGCGCTCAGGAAAAAACACGGCGACCCCGAGACTTCGGTCTTCACGCGCTACCGCATCGCAGTTCCAGAGATTGAGATTTATTTTTACGGATTGGAACATTCGCTTTCAGCGCAGCAGATCGTGCTGCTCAACGAGACGTTCGAGATCTTCGACCGGCCGGAATTCGAGCCCTTGAAGGGGGCGTTTTTCAGCAAGGGGATTTCCATCTTCTTCCAGGATGAGCTCGGGCGCGCTTTGGGGCTCAACTTTCACGGCACCCAGATCATCCTGCTCGACCGCCGCGACCTGTTTGGAAACCGCTACCTGCTGGCAAACGTGCTCGCCCACGAGGGCACGCACGCCCTGCAGCGCCAGTTTTCGCTGGGCTCGAACGTTTGCGATTCGCTTCGGCAAATGGAGATCGGCAACAAAACGATCCCATCCGATTTTTATAAATGGACTGCGGAAGAGCTATTGCAGGGTATCCGCACGCGGCGGCTTGGAGCTTATCACACCAGCCTGTGGATGTTGTTCCGGCTGGGCTATTCTAACCTGGACTCGCTGCGCTCCGTGATCACGACCGGCAGGGTGAACGGCGAACCGCTCCTGCCAAACTGCCCCTGAAGCGGTCTACGCGCGGGCCCTTCTGGCTGCTGCTTACTCCACGATCACGGCCGTGCCGTGACCGGTGACTTCCCAATTGCGGTGGCTTTCGATCTTGAACGGGTCGAAGACCGGCGTGCTCCAGCGGAAGACCCACAGCGCGTCTTCATTGCGCATGTTGATACAGCCGTGGCTCATCTGCAGGCCGTAATTGTTGTGCCAGTAAGTGCCGTGCAGCGCATACCCGCCTGGGTCGATAAAGAAGCTGGTCCAGGGCACGCCCGGAAGCGTGAACCCGCCGCTGGCTTCTACCTCTTCGCCGCCGGCCACGCTGCCCATGTGTTTTGAGGGCATCTTGGAGTAGATCACATACCTCCCCGGCGGGGTCGCGGTGGGTAAGTCCTCTTTGAACCGGAGCTTGCTGTTGGGGATGCCGGAGGAGATGCGCGATTCTAAAACGACCTCCTCGCCTTCAAACGCCCGCAGCATCTGCTCTCTCAGAGTGATCTGGATGCGCTTCTTCCCCGGCGGGACGTCCAGCGCGGTGGGGGCGTATTCTTCGGGCTTGAACAGCCGCAAGTGCTGTGCGGGGACGTAGTAAATCTCGCTGCTGCTCAGCTCGTTGACGATCTTGTACCAGGGGCCCCCATCGGGGCCTTCCTCGACGGCCGTCGCCCAATGGGTGGAGGAATAGTAAAGGCGCGAGCCGCGCCAGGGCGCCCAGCCGTCCCACTTGCTGTAGGCATAGGCGGTCGTGTATGGCACCGTCACTTCGCACAGCTTACCCGCCTCGGGGATCCAGCGCTCGGGGTCGTTCATGCGGATGTCGACGATCTGCAGCCGGGCGCTGTGCACATAACCGCCCCACACCCGGTACCAGAGCGTGTTATAAAACTGGGGGGCGTCCGGCGGGTGCAGTTCTTCATAGATTTGCAGGATCTGGTCTTTGAAACGGTTGCCGACGATCGGCGCCTGATCGTTGGGGCGGGCGCGCACATCGATCTGTTTGGTCGCCACGCGCGCCAGCTTGCCAAGGTCTTGCTCGGGCGGGCGTGGGAAATCGGGCTGGATGATCGCGGCTTTCGAGCCGCCCGTAAAGAAGAAGGCTCCCAGCGCCAACCCGCTCAGTTTCAGGAATTCGCCGCGCGACACCCGTTTTTTCATGGTCACCGCATTGTAATAGAATGCCCCGCAGAAATCAAGCGGGGCGGACAGACCTTCATGCGGGGTTAATCAAGCCCGAAAACCTTCCAAATTTGGCAGGTGGGCGAATTGACCATCCACAACATGCCTCACTTCGTTATAATGGCGGTATAAAACAAAGTGTATTGAAACAGACGATCCGATGGCCATTTTATGTGCTAGCTGCGGTTTCGATAACCCGCCTGGGATGAAGTTCTGCGGCAACTGCGGGACGCGCCTGAAGCTCGACCCAGAGCCGCCAGATGCGGGCGAATTCGCCGGAGCGAAAGTCCAGCCGTTTACATCTCAGTTTGGCCCGCTCATGGGGGCCGACCTGGCCGACCGGATGCGCCTGGCCGGCCTGGAACTCGCCGGTCAGCGGCGCAACGTGACCATCCTGTTCGCCGACATTTCCGGATCGACCACCCTGGCGGAGCGCCTGGACGGGGAAGACCTTTACGAAATCCTGCAAGAGACCATCCAGGTCCTGGCTAACAACGTCTATAAATACGAAGGGGTGGTCGATAAAATCATCGGCGACGGGTTGATGGCGCTCTTCGGCGCGCCGATTTCGCACGAAAACAACGCCGAGCGCGCCGTCCGGGCGGCGCTGGACATGCAGAACGACCTGCTCCAGCTTGCGCAAAAAATCTGGAGCGAGCACAACCTGGAGCTCAGCGTGAGGATCGGGCTGCATTCCGGCCCGGTGATCATCGGCAGCTTTGGCGCGGACGATCTGATGCTCAACTACACCGCCGTGGGCGACACGGTCAACATGGCGCACCGCATCGAAGAGGCCGCCCCGCCCGGCTCTACGCTCGTGAGCGAGGCGGTGTACCGCCAGGTCAGGTCGGTTTTCGACTGCCAGCAGCTCACCGTGCTGAACCCCAAGGGCATCACGCATCCCGTCGTGGCGTATCGCGTCCTCAACTTAAAACCCCGCCGGGGCGTCCTGGGGAGCCAGGAAGGGTTTTCCGCCCCCATGATCGGCAGAGACCAGGAGCTGGTGGCGTTGAAACACGCCGCCGAGGAGCTTTTTGCCTCCCGCCGCGGCCATTTCGCGATCATCACCGGCGAGGCGGGGCTGGGCAAGAGCCGCCTGATCAACGAATTCACCTCTCTGCTCGACACGCACCAGGTGCAGGTGCTCGAGGGCCAAAGCCTGGCCTACCGCCGGCTGTCCTACTGGCTGTTTCGAGAGCTGCTCTACAGCTATCTCCAGCTCCCCGCCACAACCTCGCCGCTGCAAACCCGCGAACGGCTCGCCCGCTGTGTCTTCCAGCGCATCGGCATCCAGGCCAAAGAGGCGCTCCCCTTCCTGGAGCACCTCATGTCCCTGCCGCAGTCCGACCTGGATGCCGAGATGCGGTTGAAAAGCATGGACGCCTCGCAGCTCCGGC
>JADYYC010000350.1 GCA_020853835.1 Anaerolineales bacterium | reverse complement strand
CACTGCCAGCACATTCCCGAGGGCGTCTACCCTGACCGTATCGGCGAGGGGGCGGACTTGCTCCAGCACGATCTTGCGCACCTCGCCTTCGTTTCCCGATACTCCGCTTGCGCAGCACAACCGCTCCAGCAAGCGTAACTGGGGGGCGGCGATGCGTGGGCCGCCCGCCGGCGCAGGGTCGTGACGGGTCTTTGGGGTTCGTCTGGGCGCCATCACGTACTCACCTGCCTCCGCAAGCCTGAGACAAACTGGTTTTTCGCATTCAATCCTCCCAGCCCAACTGGTCCAGATAGGCGCCGTCCAGGCTGGCGGCAAATTCTGCCAGCAGGCGGGCGGTGCGTTCGAGGTCTTTCAAGGCGATGACCTCGACCGGCGTATGCATATAGCGCAGGGGGATGCCGACGAGCATGGTCGGGATGCCCTCGGCGACGGTCTGGATAGCGACCGCCTCGGTGCCTGAGTTGGCCGGGATCAACTCGGGCTGGTAGGGGATCTCAAACCGCTCAGCCAGCGCCTTGAATGAATTAAAAAGGCCCGGATGAATATTCGGCCCCCAGCCCAGGGTGGGGCCCTTGCCAAGGGGATACGCCAGATGAGAGGGAGCGCCGGGGCCCTCTCCAAAAGTCACATCCAGCACGACAGCCAGCGAGGGGCGGATCTGAAAGGAGGAGGTCAACGCCCCGCCGAGCGTTTCTTCTTCTTGCACCGTAGCGGCCGCCCAGACATCCCACTCGACCAGGCGGGTCTGTAGTTCCTGCAGACAGATCGTCAGGGCAGCCACGCAGGCGCGGTTATCGAGCGAATGGCCGGCCAGGTACTCGTCTCCCAACTGGAGCGGCGGCTGGGCAAACGAAACAAGATCCCCCACGCGCACCCACCGCTCGACCTCGTGCGGCAGCAGACCAACGTCAACGAGCAGGTAATCCAGGCTGCAGGGCTCGTCACGCGCCCGATCGGGCAGGAGATCGGCGGGCGGCAGGACGACCACCCCCGGCAGTTCGCGCTGACCATGGACGGTCACCGGCTGGCCGGGCAGGACGCGCAAATCCAGTCCGCCAATTTCAGTCAGGCGCAAGAATTCATCCACGATGCCGGTCACCATCAGACCGATCGCATCCATGTGGGCGGTAATTAACAGCGACGGGCGCGGCGCGGGGCCGGTTCCACGCCGCAGGGCGTGTAAGCTGCCCAGGCGGCTGAGGTGAATTTCATCGGTGAGCGGGCGCCAGGCCTGTTCGATCAGATCGCGCACGGGCGATTCATAGCCCGACAAGCCGGGTACAGAAATCAGTTGAGACAAAAACGGAAGCAGCTCTGTCATCGTTCTCCATGCACTCAGAGAGGGATGTCATGATTATAGCCCAGGTTGGAACTTACACCGGTTTGAAAGGGAAGAGCAGCAAGAGCAAGTTTTTTACGAGGTCTCAATAACGGGCTTAGGAACCAGCGGAAAGGGTCCCTCCGGGGGTTTGGTCGGGCGTTGGTTCCGGCGTGCTGGTCGAGGTCGGCGTAGGCTCGACGGGTGTGTCGCTGGGAGGCGGGACGGTGAAGGAAGGGGTGGCAGAAGGGGGCGGGGTATCGGTCGGTTTCGGGGTATCGGTTGGAGGCGGCGTAAAGGTCAGCGTTGGCGGCGGGGTGTTGGAGGGCGTCCAGGTGAAGAAGGGGGTCTGGGTCAGCGAGGGGGTAGGCGAAGGCGTCTGCGGGGTCGGGCTAGGAAGGACGGGCGGCGTCCAGGACGGGCTGGGGGTGGTGGAGGGCGCCTCGGTTTCGGTCGGCGTGGGGCTGGCAGACGGCGTCGGCAGGGAATTGATTTTGTCAGACAGGCTGACCAGGATCAGACCGCCGCAATAACAGGGAACAGTGGCGAGGATGAGTAAAGCTAATAAGACCCGAATGCGTAAGCGCTGCTCCCTGTGCATCATGTTGCTCTTTTCGCCATCAGATGATAACACCAGCGCGGGGGTGTGGCAAGGAAGTCTTTAAGCCGGGTGAAGTTGTGGTAAAAATAACCCATGAACTGGGTCTATCTCTCTCCGCATTACGACGATGCGGTTTTCTCGTGCGGCGGGCTGATCTGGGAACAGGTTTCGCAGGGGCAGGCGGTTGAAATCTGGACGGTGTGCGCTGGGCCGGCGCCCGAGGGCGTCCTTTCGGCCTTCGCCGAGGAGCACCACGCCCGCTGGGGCACTGGGGCGGAGGCAGTGGAACAACGCCGTCTCGAAGACCAGAGAGCGTGTGCGCGGGTGGGCGCAGGGTTCCACCGCCTGCCGGTGCCGGACTGCATCTACCGCCGGGCCGGCGAGGATTACATGACCGCTCCGACGACCCGGTCAGGGGCTGGCAGCGGGGAGTTTCTTTACACTTCACAGGAAGACCTGTTCGGGCCGGTCAGCCCGCTCGAGGCGGGGCTGGTGCGCCAGCTTGGCAATAACCTGCGCAGCCTGGCGGTCACCGGCGCGCAGATCGTCTGCCCGCTCGCAGCCGGCGGTCACGTCGACCACCGGCTGACGCGGGCGGCGGCCGAGGCGACGGGGCAGCCATTGCTCTACTACATGGATTTCCCCTATATCTTCAAGGCTCTGGGTCAGGTCGAGACGCTGTCCCAGAGCGGCTGGCAGAGCCAGCTTCACCCGATCAGCCAGGCGGGTTTCGAGGCCTGGTACGAGGGCATTGCGGCGCACCAGTCACAGATCAGCACCTTTTGGCCCGACTTAGCCGCGCTGCGCAGCGAACTGAGGGAGTATCTGGAACTGGTCGGGGGGATTTTGCTCTGGAGGAAACCCCAGGCAGAACGCCTGCGCCGCCCGGACAATAACATTTAGGACAAACTTGCACTTAGTCAGGAACTATGTTAAAATTGGCCCACTGTGGCTGCGGGTGATTGGGTTTTCAAGCTCTCCGCATTCTTTTCATTTTAGGGCAGGTGAAAGAGGAACCATCAAGGTCAGGGTCTCTTCACCGCCAGTATTGTACAACTCAGGAGAAGGAAATGCCTCCTTCATATCTAACCCGCCAGGGTTT
>JADYYC010000349.1 GCA_020853835.1 Anaerolineales bacterium | reverse complement strand
TTAAGGCGTCGAAAGCGCCGCCCAACCACGCCGTTGGAACCGGTTGACCAGGACGATGAAGAGATCGAATCTCCACGCTGGATTTCGGATGATTCCGAATCTCCTGAAGACGCGGCGGTGCGTGCCGAGCTCGGACGGGCTTTGCAGGCGTGTCTGGATGAGCTCCCGGCGGACTTCAGGGCCATCGTGACTCTGGTGGATATTCAGGGTCTGGATTACAGCGAAGCTGCACAAGCCATCGGTTCACCGCTCGGGACGGTGAAGAGCCGGCTGGCAAGGGCGCGCACCCGTTTGCGCGATTGTTTACAGGGATTCTGGGAACTATTGCCCCCCTCCTTTCGTCTTGAACAAGAGAGTGAATCATGACGACCCAGATTTCCCCCCGAGACTGGGAGGCGCTTTCCTCCTACCTGGACAACCAGCTAAGCCTATCCGAACGCAATCGTTTTGAGATCCGCCTCGAACGAGAGGCCGAACTTCGCCGGGGCTTAGAAGAGCTGCGCCGCACTCGAACGATCATCCGCTCGGCCAGGCGCTACCGCGCCCCGCGCAATTTCACGCTGACCCCCAGCATGGTCGATCAAAAACGGGCCTCTTCACCCTCATCCACCGCCTATCCTGTATTACGGTTAGCTTCTGTCCTGGCGACGCTCTTCTTTGTCCTGATTACAGCGGGAAGTTTTGCCGCGCAGCGCATGCAGCCTGCCCAGATGGTGGCTATGAGCTCAGAGTTGGAGAGCGCTCGCAATGCGCCCGCGGTTGGAATGGGAGGCGCGGCAAGCCAGGTGGAAGCCCCATCCGCTCCAGCGCTAGCGCCCGCGCCCACGCTCGGCGTACAATCAGGCGAGATGAGCGTGGAAGGCTCGGCCACTGAGGAAAATACAAAGGAAGTTACCTCGCCGGCGCCCGAATCAGCTACCCCTGCGCCCGAAGGGTTGCGGGCGTTCGCTGTCCCAGCGGAGACCGAGGCCTCCGATTTAGGAGCTGCGGAAGAGCCGGTGGCCAAAGTAGGTGTCGAGCCGGGTGCGGAGACGGAGCAGCCGGCGGGCGGTACGAACCTCTTTACCTTTGTGATATTCATTCAAGCCGCGCTGCTGTTGTTAGCGGTGGTCACAGGCATCCTGGCTTATCTCGCCAGAAAAAATTCCTTTCCCTAAGAAGACTATTTCGATTTCCATGTCGGCAATGCTGAACGATGAGGTAAATTTCTGCCTGCGCTGTGGCTCGCCCCTCAGCCTGAAGCGGTCGTTTGGGGCAGTCAGGCCATCCTGTCCAGCATGTGGCTGGGTATATTTTGCCGATCCAAAAGTCGCTGTGGCAGCCATTGCTGAGCGCGACCACCAGGTGCTGCTCGTCCGGCGCGCCAATGACCCATTTCGGGGCTTGTGGACCCTGCCGGCTGGTTTTGTCGATGCGGGAGAAGATCCTCGGGCGACGATTGTGCGTGAATGCCGTGAAGAAACCGGTCTGGAAGTGAGCGTCTCGGAATTGGTGGATGTGATCGCTGGACAGGAACACCCGCGCGGTGCGCACATCCTGATCGTATACCGCGTCGACATCCTTTCCGGAGAGCTTCGAGCCGCGGATGACGCCGATGAGATCGGTTTTTTCGATCTACAGGACCTGCCCCCATTGGCGTTTAAATCCACCCGCCAGATTCTGGGCTTGCTCGATCCCTGATCCGCCGTAGTAAACCGGGCAGGGCTTCCTTACTCAACCGTAAAGCTGACTGTTTCGTCGCCGGTGTTGCCGGCCTTGTCGGTCGCGATCACTTCGAAGACATGGTCGCCGGGGGTTACGTTCCACGAAAAGGCATAGGGCGCTTGCAGGAAATTTGCGACGACGCGCCGGTCGATCTTGAACACGACGCTTTCTACCCCGTACGCATCGTCAATTTTGGCCTGGAGCATTATTTTAGGATTTTCTTGGCGCTGGATCGTTTCGGCTCGCTGTGGGGACAGGACCTCGATCTGGGGAGGCTGGTTATCGACTGTGACAAAGATCGTTGAACGCTCGGCGCTCTTATCCCCGCGGACCAGCAACAACTGCAACGCATAAAGCCCGTCCAATGCATGGGTGTCCCAGTTCGCCAGGAACCCGTTGTCGACAGGTGAGTTGACATCTTCTCCGACCTGAAACCAACGCGTGGGCGATGGCCCAGAACCGTACTGGATTCTGTAATATGCAAAATTGGCGCCCGCGGCTTTGCCATTAATTTTCACGGTTCCGCTGACATGGTCAAGCATCTGTGGGTAAGTGATCTGGGTGCTGGGCCACTTGCTGGTTTGAAGCGGCAGGAGGTCGAAGGTGTTGGGCGGTGTCTCGAGGCCGGAATTCCGGGCCCAGATCCCCGCTTCGGGCGGGATCGAGATGAAAGACCTTTGTTCGACCAGGTCCGGCGGGGTGAAGATGGTCGCCAGTTGACCGTTGACGCGGTTGATCGAGATCAGGCGATAAAGTGTGTCAATTTGAACCGGCTCGTTCCCGCTCAGAAAGACCTCGTCGACAACGTTTGGACAGGCAGCGGTGGGGAGCAGCCCCGAAGGATCGCACACCTGGCTAAAGCTGATGCCTTCGGGGGCTGTAAACGCAGTGTACGGCAACGCTTGGTTGGCATACTGGGCGAGCGCGTGCCAGATACCCGCCGCCGCTTGTTGAGAAAGCTCGTAGGAGAGATTGAAGGGTTTATCGTTCGCCTGCGATGCTCCCAGCCAAACCCCTACGACCCGGCCTGGCGTGTAACCTACCACCCAGGCGCTCGAATCGCCTGGGGCGTGGCTGATCTTGACTGCGGCGGGGCGCCCGATCTCGAGCGGGTTTGGATGGCCGAGGCTGGGCCAGCGGGCAGCCTCATCGCTCAGCATATGGGTCATCAGAAACGCAAGCTGGGGTGTGAGGATCGGGCGCTCCTGGGGGACGCTCCAATCGAGGCGAACCTGCCCCTGCACGTCTTCGACGCGCAGCAAGGTGGTTGGCTTGATCGGAGGCAGGCCCGAATTCCCGAGCGCAGGTTGAAGCCCGTTTTGCGATCCTGTATCGATGGCTTTCCCGGCGATCATTCCCTGGTTGGCAAACGCGCTTATGGCGTGGGTGATCTCGAGCAGGTTCACGTCGCGCATAAAGCTCAAGCCCCCTTCAACCAAACGCTCAGCGCTTTGCGGGTTTTGCAAACCAAGCTGCTGGCTCGTACGCAGCACGTTTTCGACCCCAACCTGGGCCAGGACCGAGGCTGCGGGCGGCAGGTAGTCGTTCGCAAACGCGATGCGCAGCCTGACCGGCCCGTGATAGGTCTGCTGATCCTGCGCCTCTCCGGTTGTCCCCTCGGCTGGGATATCCCACACCAGCGAGGCGGGGCTCAAGCCGCGCGTCAGGCCGG
>JADYYC010000348.1 GCA_020853835.1 Anaerolineales bacterium | reverse complement strand
GGCCCAAGCCAACCCCCACCCGGACGCTCAGACCGCCCACCGCCACCGTCTCAGCCTACGGCCCGCTGGTCGTGGTCAAGGTCTCGCAAGGGACGGAATGGCAGGAGCCGGATGAGTTCGTGGAGATCTTCAATTCGGGGAGCGGGCCAGTCCAGCTTGAAGGCTGGTCCATCAGCGATAGTGAAAACCATATTTTTGTGTTTCCCAGGTTCGTGTTGGGGCCGGCTCAGTACTGCCGGGTCTACACCAACGTGTATGCCCCGGCGCATTGCGGCTTCAGCTTCTATAACCCCAGCCCGATCTGGAATGATCGTTTCGACTGCGCCTATCTAAAGGATAAAGACGGCAGGCTGATCGATCAGTTCTGCTATGAGTGAATTATCTGTCTGATCGTTCCAAAATGGTTCCAAACGGGAGGAAGACATGGCCGAGATCATCTGTCCGACGTGCAAGACGAAAAACAGAGGAACCGCCCAATA
Organism: Anaerolineales bacterium; assembly: GCA_020853835.1. Taxonomy (GTDB): domain Bacteria; phylum Chloroflexota; class Anaerolineae; order Anaerolineales; family UBA4823; genus UTCFX2. Next base: position 3,210 of record JADYYC010000348.1, on the reverse strand, counting down.
CTGCGCGGAGTGTGGTTCGCCGCTCTTGACGGGCCTCAAGCCAGAACCGGCCGGTCGCAAGACCCCGGCTCAGCCGCCCAGCGCCGAGCAGCCGCCAGTGCAGGCCGGTTCTGCCAGGTGGGTTCTGCAAAATCGCTACGAAATGGGGGAAGCGCTGGGACAGGGCGGCTTTGGGTCGGTGTACAAAGCCATCGACGCCAACTTGAACCGCGTTTGCGCCATCAAAGAGAATCTCGCTACCTCGGAGGAATCTCAGCGCCAGTTCATGCGCGAAGCCACCGTGCTTGCCAACCTCTCACACCCAAACCTGCCCCGCGTCACAGATCATTTCATCGTGCCGGGCCAGGGCCAGTACCTGGTGATGGACTTTGTGGAGGGCGATGACCTGGAGAAGATCCTTAGAAAGCGCGAGATCATCCCCTTGGGCGAGGCGTTGGAATGGGTGATCCAGGTCGCCGGGGCGCTGGAATACCTGCACAGCCAGGAGCCGCCCGTGTTTCACCGCGACATCAAGCCGGCCAACATCCGCATCACCCCCAAGGGTAAGGCGATGCTGGTGGATTTCGGCCTCGTGAAGGTGTATGAGGAGCATCTCAAGACGACCGTGGGCGCCCGAGCTATCACGCCGGGATTCGCCCCGCCGGAACAGTACGGGCGCGGCGGGACGGACGGGCGCACCGATATTTACGCCCTGGGAGCGACCTTATACAACATGGTGACCGGGCATGAGCCGCTGGAGAGCGTGCGCCGCATGGCGGGCGAGCATATGCCGTCCGCGCACGCGCTCAACCCAGGCGTTCCGCTCAGGCTCAGCGATGCGATCGAGCGGGCGATGGACCTGGACCCGCTGAAGCGCTACCAACATATAGCCGAATTCCTGATCGAGCTGCAGGCGGCAAAGGCTGCCCTCGAACAGGCGGGTGAGGCAGAGTCGCCGGTGACCGTGGTCGTGAGCCCCGATATGGATGCCCCTGACCTGGTGAAGACCGCCGCCTATGCGCCGAGCAAGACGCCGAGCTCGCCTGCCCCGCCAACGCAGATGACGGGAGCGGGCGAGGCCTTTCCGGCGACCCTCGCCGTAGCGCATCCGCAATCGCCGCCAGCGGTCTCGGCGGCAAAGCCAGCGGGGCCTCAGCGCAACTGGCTGTTGATCGGAGGCGGCGTTGCAGTTCTGGCGCTGCTCTGCCTGGCGCTCTTTGGGGGTGGGATGTTCGCCCTGTTTTCCAGGGATCGGGGCGATCCGGTGCAAAAAACCCTGACGGCGCACGCCAGGCTGAACGCTCCGGTGGAGAAAACGCTCACCGCCCGCTCCGAGCCCGAGATAACGTCAACCAGCGCCGGCACGCCGGAAAAGCCAACCCAGAAGCCGGAGAGCACCGCCACCCCTCGGGTCGGGCAGGACGCGACGTCAACCCGCGTTGCATTAAAAGTCGCGCGGACCAAAGAAGCGGCTACCCAGGTTGCGGGACGAACCGCGACCGCAAAATCAGCCGCCAGCGCTACCAGGGCGGCCATCCCGGCCGAAGTGGCGCCGTTTGACCAAAGCGCGGTAAAGAAGTACGGGCCGAGAAGCGGTAACCTGGTACATAAAGTAGATGATTATATTGATACGCTTAGTTCCGGCATGTCGTTGCGAAACTTTATCACGGAAGTGACCTTCGAAGTCCCATATTCAGCTTCATCGGGCGCGTGGGATTTTGGGATCATCTTTCGCCATTACCAGGGGGATACCCAGTTTCGGTTCTTTCTGCTGTCCGATAAGAGTTTTCAAATAACGCGCACCATTGGCAGTCCCGATGGCGAAGTTCTTGCCGAAGGGACGATTGACAATTTGAAGACTAACAAAGGTGACCAGAATAAGATCCGGTTGTACGTGATAGAGGGCGACGGCTGGCTGTTCGTCAATGACGAGTTCATCACAAAGTTCGACGCCTCGAAACATTACACGGGCGTGATCATGATCGGCTTGGATTTCATCACCGGCTCGACCAAGGCAGGGGCGATCACGCCTTACAAGGACTGGACCATCTGGTCCGTCCCCGCTCAACCTTGATCGGAGGCCCCGAAGGTCAGCGCGACCCAGTCTTCGATTTGACGCTCTTCGACCAGCCGCAGTCCGTTTCTCTGGGCTGCGGCTTCGACCTCCGCAGCCTGTTCAGCCAGGATGCCCGAGAGCACCAGCCGCCCCTCGGGGGCGAGCAGCCGGGCCAGGCCTTCATCCAGCAGGCGGATGCAGACCGGGGCGAGGATGTTGGCGAGCACCAGGCCGGCTGACTTTATGGAGTAATCTCCGGCGAGCACCTCGGTCAGCGAGCCCAGCCCGAGCTCCAGCCGCTCCGCCACCTGGTTGGCGCGCGCGTTTTCACCCGCGGCGCGGATCGCGTCGGGGTCGATGTCCACGCCCAGCGCCGCGCGGGCGCCCAGCTTGAGCGCCGCGATAGCGAGGATGGCCGTGCCGCAGCCGAGGTCGATCACCTCCAGCGGTTGAGAGCCCCGGTCCTGCAGGCAGTCCTCCACCGCCGCGAGGCAGAGCTGGGTGGTGGGGTGGGTGCCGGTGCCAAAAGCCATCCCGGGGTCGATCAGGATCGGGACGCGCCCCTGCACGGCCGGTTCCATCCAGGCCGGCACGATCATAAGGCGACGCCCGATCGGGATGGGGTGGTAGTGTTTTTTCCAGGCTTCGGCCCAATCGCTCTCGCGCAGCGTGCGGTAGGATGGCTCTGGCAAGGGGCGGATGCGGCCCAAATACCACAAGGCTTCCTCCACGGCGCGGCGCTTCTCTTCGATGGTCTCGTCGATGGTCAGGTAGCCATACACGCGCAGCGGCCCCGTGGCGTGTCCGTCCTCGTCTTCTGGGCCAGCCGTCACGGCGGTGCTTTCGATGGCTACGCCCCCTTTGACGTAGCGCGCCAGCGCCTCCGCCACGGGCTCCACCAGCTCGTCTTCGACGATCAATGAGATCTCTAACAGTTGTGCCTCTGGCATTCTTGGGTGAAACCTAGCCGCCCAGGGTCTCTTTCAGCCAGTCCAAAAAGCCCCGTTCGGTCGGCCGCACCTCGCTGCCCAGGCTGCGGGCGAGGTCTTCAAAGATCTGGCGCTGCTCGGCGTTCAGACGCGACGGGATCTCGACGTTGATGACGACGTGCTGGTCGCCGCGGCCTTTGCCGCGCAGGCGCGGCACCCCTTTATCTCTCAGGGTCAACACCTTGC
>JADYYC010000347.1 GCA_020853835.1 Anaerolineales bacterium | reverse complement strand
TCTATGGGCGCCATCGAAGAGCCGGCCATCACCCACAGCCTGCGCGGCATGACCTACATCGAAATCGAGGTCGACGGCCCCAAGGAAGACCTGCACAGCGGGCTGTGGGGCGGCGCCGCCCACAACCCCGCCCTGGCGCTGGTCGAAATCCTCGGCAAGCTCTACAACCCCGATAACACCATCGCCGTGCCCGGCTTTTACGATGACGTGGTCCCGCTGCGCCCCGAAGAGCGCGCCATGATCGCCAAGACCGACATCACCGAAGAGCAGTACAAAGCCGTCACCGGCGTGCCGGCCACCTGGGGCGACAAGAACTACACCATTCGCGAGCGCATTTCAGCCCGCCCCACCCTGGACATCAACGGCATGTGGAGCGGCTGGAGCGGGCCCGGCCCGAAGACGATCATCCCCGCCAAAGCCGGCGCAAAGCTCAGCTCGCGCCTGGTGGGCAACCAGGACCCGCACAAGATCTTCGAACTGCTAAAGAAGTATATCGAGTCGATTGCGCCAGAGACCGTTAAAGTCAGCGTGAAGCTGCTCACGGTCGGCCTGCCGGCGCTCATCCCGTTCGACCTGCCGGAGATGCAGGCGGCCTCCCGCGCGTACGAGAAGGCCTGGGGGCACACGCCGGTGTTCACCCGCGGCGGCGGCAGCATCCCGGTGATCGCCGACATCGGCAGCCTGCTCAAGATCCCGGTCGTGATGATGGGCTACGGGTTAGACAGCGACGGCCTGCATTCCCCGAACGAGCATTACAGCCTGGAGATGTTCCAGCGCGGCATCGAAACGGCAATTGTCTATTTAGATGAACTGGCGCGGTTACCACGCTGATGCCTGGGAGGATTTCTATGATGAGCGCAAATTTTTTACCTGAATTGGAAGAGCGCTTCTTGCGCTATGTAAAAATCGACACCGAAGCTGACCCAACCTCCACCACCACGCCCAGCACGATGAAGCAGTACGACCTGCTGAACCTGCTGGCCGGAGAGCTGAAAGAGGCTGGCGTGCAGGATGTGATCGTGACCGATTACGGCGCGGTGCTGGCGACCATACCGGCAACCGCCGCGGGCGAGATCCCCACGATCGCCTTCCTGGCGCACGTGGACACCGCCCCGCAGTTCAGCGGCAAGGATGTCAAGCCGATCGTCCACCGCAAGTACGGCGGGCAGGACATCGTCCTGCCGGACGACCCCAGCCAGGCGCTGTCGCCAGCCGCCCTGCCCTATTTGCAGAAGAAAATCGGCGATGACATCGTCACCGCCTCGGGGACAACGCTGCTGGGCGCCGACGACAAGGCAGGCGTAGCCATCGTCATGGCGCTGGCGCGCCACCTGGCGCAAAACACCGACCTGCCCCACGGGACGATCCGCATCGGTTTTACGCCAGACGAGGAGATCGGGCGCGGGGTGCACGCCAACCTGCCGGACGACCTGAAGGCCGACCTCGCTTACACGCTCGACGGCGCTCACCTCGGCGAGATCGTTTATGAAACTTTCTCAGCCGACGTTGCCAGGGTAACCGTCAAAGGCGTTTCGATCCACCCGGGGTGGGCCAAGGATAAGCTGGTCAACGCGGTTCACCTGGCCGCCAAGATCGTCGACACCCTGCCCCAGGTCACCCTGACCCCTGAGACAACCTCCGGCTATCAAGGGTTCATGCACATCGTGGGGATGGGCGGTTCGGCCGCCGAAATGAACATCGACATCATCCTGCGGGATTTCGAGCTTGAAGGGTTGGAAGCCCAGGGCGCGCTGCTAAACAAGGTGTGCGCGGCGGTGCAGGCGGGCGAGCCGCGCGCCGAGATCACCTGCAAGATCACCACGCAGTACCGCAACATGCGTTACTGGCTGGAAAATGACATGCGTCCGGTGGAACTGGCGCGCGAGGCCTGCCGCGCGGTGGGCGTGGAGCCGTTCTCGGCGCCGGTGCGCGGCGGTACGGACGGCTCGCGCCTGACCGAGATGGGCGTGCCGACGCCCAACCTGTTCACCGGCATGCAGGAGATCCACGGACCGCTGGAGTGGGTCAGCCTGCAGGATATGGCTGCCGCGACCGAAATGTGCGTCAAGCTGGCACAGTTGTGGGCCTCTGCCGGGCCGGGCAAGAAGGCGCCCCAGCCAAAGGGTAAAAGCAAGCCGGCGGGAGACATGCCGGACTGGACGGATAATGCGCCGGAATAATTGCGGCGGTGTAAACAATATTCAATGGTTCACAAGCTTAAGGAGAGAGGTGATATGGAAATCAAAGTAGAAGAGGGCGACATTCTAACCACCCCGTCCGAGCTGGCCGTGCTGGGCTGTTTCGAGGACGCGCCGCTTCCCGCGGCGGTCGCGGCGCTGCTGGAGCCGGCCGATTTTTCCGGCAAGGCAGGTCAAACCCTGCTGTTGTATCCACGCGGGGCGGTTGCGCCAAAGCGCCTGCTGCTTGTCGGGCTTGGCAAGCGCGAGAAAGCCAGCGCCGAGACAATCCGGCGCGAGAGCGCGACCGCGGTCAAAGAAGCTCAAAAACTGATGGTCGAGGCCGTGACGATCGGCGTACACGGCGATCTATCGCTGGAACCCGAAGCCGCCGCCCAGGCGTTTGCCGAGGGCATCGAACTGGGCGCTTACCGTTATCAGCGCTACCAGACGGGGTTAGACGCCTCAAAATCCTTCGAGGTCAAGAAGTCCACAGTTTTCACAAAGACCGGCGCCCGCACCGCGGCCGGCGTCAACGCCGGGCAGGCCATCGCGCGCGGGGTGAACTTTGCCCGCGACCTGGTGAACGGACCGGGATATGCCATGCACCCCCCGCAGTTGGGCGAGGAAGCGCTGGCGCTCGGCAAACGGGTTGGGTTGAAAGTCACGGTGTTTGACATGGCTCAGCTCACCGAACAGGGCTTTGGCGGCATCCTGGCGGTCGGCAAAGGCTCGGAGCACGAACCGCGCTTCATTATCATGGAGTATGGTCAGGCCAAACCCGGAACGCCGACGGTCTGCCTGGTCGGCAAGGGGCTGACCTTTGACTCAGGCGGTCTGTCGCTCAAGCCGCCCGAGGCGATGGAAACCATGAAGTCCGACATGGGCGGAGCGGCGGCGGTGTTTGGCGCAATGCAGGCGCTCGCCGAGCTCAAGCTCCCACTGCACGTAGTCGGGTTGGTCTCCTCAGCTGAGAACATGCCCAGCAGCAACGCTTACCGCCCGGGCGATATCATCAAAACATTGAGCGGCAAGACGATCGAAGTGCTCAACACCGACGCCGAAGGCCGCATCATCCTTGCCGATGCACTGTTCTATGCCCAGCGCTACAAACCAGACGCGATCGTCGAGCTGGCCACGCTCACCGGGGCGGTCATCATCGCCCTCGGATCGCACGCCACCGGGCTGATGAGCACCGACCAGGCGTTGGCCGACCGGCTGAGCCAGGCCGGCGAGACCAGTGGAGAGCGGGTGTGGCAGCTTCCGCTCTGGGACGAGTATGCCGCGATGATCAAGAGCCAGATCGCCGACCTCAAGAACATCGGCGGGCGGGCGGCCGGTACCATCACCGCCGGGGCTTTCCTGGCGGAGTTCACCGGCGACTATCCTTTTGCCCACCTCGACATCGCCGGCACCGCCTGGGTTGACCGCCCAGCCAAGCCTTACGATACCAACGGCGGTACGGGCATCGGTGTACGGCTGCTGATTGAATTCCTAAGAAACTATTAATTCCTGGCAGGGTTATGATTAATATCAAGTATCCATTTCATAAAGGAGGCGAGGAACATGAGTACTAAGAGCCCCAAAAAAGCAGCCCCGGCGCAGTCAGGGGGTGGGATGCAAGGATTTCTCAACGCGGTGGAGCGCATCGGCAACAAAACCCCCCACCCGGTATTAATGTTTGCGTATTTAATCGTACTGGTGATGGTAGGTTCCGCGCTGCTGAGCCTGTTCGGGGTGAGCGTAACCGATCAGATCGCCGTGCCAATTGAACATCTGGCAGAGCCGGATTACTACGAAGATACGACCGCTCAAGTCGTCCAACCGCCCTCAGACTACGAAGAGGAGCATTTCGAGATCAAGGAAGTGACCATCACCGCCAACAGCCTGCTGTCGGTCGAGGGGATTCGCTTTATCTTCTCCCAGTTTGTAAATAACTTCGCCGGGTTCAGCGTCGTCGCGGTCACATTCATCGCAATGTTGGGCGCCGGCGTGGCTGAAGAATCAGGGATGCTAAATGCGCTGATCCGCAAGCTGGTGCACGTCACACCGCGCAAGGCGCTCGCCTACCTCTTGATACTGATCGGTGTGATCTCGAGCATCGCTTCCGATGCGGGATACTTGATCCTGGTTCCTCTAGGGGCGGCTGCCTTCCTGAGCGTAGGGAGGCATCCGCTCGCCGGCCTGGCAGCCTGTTTCGCAGGCGTCGCCTCGATCTTTATGGTCAACCCGATCATCGCCCCGATCGACGCGATGATCACCGAGATCGCCAACGAAGCCATCGGCGTCGCCGGCGGCGCGCCGATCTCGATCGTCGCCAACCTGTTCTTCTCGATCGCCTTCTCGTTCATCATGGCCTTTGTCGTGATGCTGGTCACTGAACGTCTCGTCGAGCCGCGCCTGGGCAAGTACGTGCCCGAGGCTGGCGCGGCTGCCGCGAGCGCCGAAGACGTCGCTCCCGAGGGCGAGGCGCGCGGCTTGAAATTCGCCGGTTACGGCTTCCTGAGCGTGCTGGTGCTGATCGTGTTGTTGACCGCCTTCCCCGGCGCGCCGCTGCGCCACCCCGAAACCGGGGCGATCATCGGGCAGACGCCGTTCATGGACAGCCTGCTGTTCATGGTCATGATGTTCTTCCTGGTTTCCGGCATCGCCTACGGCATCGGCGCCAAGACGATCCACAGCGCCAACGACGTGATCAAAGCCGTCACCAAGACGTTCGCCGGGCTGGGCGGGATGGTCTTCATGCTGCTGATGATCAGCCAGTTCATCGCCTTCTTCAACTACAGCAACATGCCCCGCCTGGCGGCCGTCTCGCTGGCGGGCGTCCTGGAGCATGCAAACATCGGGGCGATCCCGCTGCTGATCGGGTTCATGCTGGTGATCGTGGTGCTGGATTTGATCATGCCCGGTGCGCTGCCCAAGTGGGCCATCTTTGCGCCGATCTTTGTGCCGCTCTTCATGCGGCTTGACATCGCCCCACAGACCCTGCTGGCGGCTTACCGGGTGGCTGACTCGCCGATGAACTCCATCACCCCGTTGATGGTGTACCTGCCGATCATTCTGACCTTTGCGCAGCGCTATCAAAAGGACGCCGGCATCGGCACGATCGTGGCGTTGATGATGCCCTATGCGATCATCGTCCTGGTCGTCTGGATGTTCCTGTTTATCGTGTGGTTCGTGTTGGGCATCCCGCTCGGGCCCGGATACCTGCCGGGGGTGTAACCAGCGCTCAGGCAGTTTGTTTTACGGATTTTTTGGCGAGGCGCGCGATTGGGTTCGCCGCCTCGCCACGATCATCCCGGCCTGAATACCGGCGCGCGCCCGCCCTCTGCCAGGGGTTTGCCGCAGAGAACAGGCCGCGTGTTTTCATAGATCTACCTGAAAGGAATCTCAAATGCTTCAGCGACTGAAACTGCTGCGCACTGCCATGAACGAGCAAAGCCTGCCGGCTGTGCTGATCGGCGCAGCGTCCAACCGCCGTTATCTGAGCGGCTTCACCGGCAGCGCGGGGTGGCTGGTGATCACCCAAACCGAAGCCTTGCTGCTGACCGACAGCCGCTATGTCATCCAGGCCGGCCAGGAAGCGCCTGCCTTCAGCGTGCGCCAGATCGTCAACCCAGGGCAACCTCTGCCCCAAAGGCTGCTCGAGATCGCCGGCGAACAGGGTCTTAAACAATTCGGGTTCGAGGCTACGCACGTGTCAGTGGCCGAGCACGCTCGCCTGGCGGAGGCCGTCGAGGGACAGCTCGAGCTCGTTCCGACCGAGGGCCTGGTAGAGCGCCTGCGCGAGATCAAAGACGAGGCCGAGCTGACCGTGATGCGCCGGGCGATTGCGCTGACCGACCGGGTGATCGAGACGGTCACAGCCCGCCTGCAACCCGATCACACCGAGCGCCAGGCGGCCTGGATGATCGAGCAGGCTATGCGCGAGGGCGGGGCTGAGGGACCGGCCTTCCCGATCATCGTCGCGGCCGGACCGAACGCCGCCCTGCCACACCATCACCCCGGCAACGAACCCCTCGGCGCCAACCGCCCGGTCGTCATCGACATGGGCGCCAGGGTCGACGGGTACAACGCCGACCTGACACGCACGATCGTCCTCGGCGAGCCGGACGAACGCTTCTGGACAGTCTATAACACCGTGCTGGAGGCCCAGCAGCGTGCCATCGCCGGTCTGCGCCCCGGCCTGCTCGCCCACGAAGCCGACGCCCTGGCGCGCGATTTCATCGCTGCTGCCGGTTACGGGGAACATTTCGGTCACGGCCTGGGTCACGGCATCGGCCTGGATGTTCACGAGGGCCCCGCGCTCCGCTGGACCCAGCCGGGCGGCACGAGCGCCCCGCTCCAGCCGGGGATGGTCACCAGCATCGAACCCGGCATTTACCTGGAAGGCTGGGGAGGCGTGCGCATCGAGGACCTGGCGCTGATCACGCCTGACGGCTGTGAGGTGTTATCCGCCGCGCCCAAGCTGCACGAGAAAAACAGATAAGAAAGGATAATTTATGAACCGTCATGAAATCATGAGCTTACTCCAGGTCAGCTCTCCCCCCTCGCTGACCATCACGCTGCCCACTCACCGCACTTCCCCTGAGAACCGCCAGGACCTGATCCGCCTCAAGAACCTGGTCGGTCAGGCGACGGAGCGCCTGCTGGCAGAGTACAACCGGCGCGAGATCGAACCGCTGTTATCGCGCCTGGAGAGCCTGGCTGCGGATGTCAACTATCGCCACACGCTGGATGGGCTGGTGCTGCTGGTCAACTGTGATTTTGCGGCGAAGTACTACCTGCCCTTCAGCCTGCCCGAGCGGATCGTGGTCGCGGACACTTTTCTTACTCGTGATCTGGTCTTTGCCATGAACCGCACCCCGCGCTACTGGGTGCTCGTGCTGAGCGAAAAACCTACCCGCCTCTATGAAGGCACTTTCGACACCCTGGTCGAAATCCGTAGCGGCGGGTTCCCCCTCACGCATGAAGGTCCGGGTGGAGAACAATCCCTGCCGGGGGGGTTCGGGGTCAGGAAGTCCGCCTATCGCGATGAGCGCCACCGCCAGTTCTTCCGAGGGGTCGACAGCGCCCTCGCGCCGCTGATGGCAGAGGACCCGCTGCCCCTGGCCGTGGTGGGCGTCGACCGCTTTCTGGCCTTCTTCAACGAGGTCACGGCTCACAGGGAATCTATCATCGCGACCCTGAGCGGCAGTCATGATAAAACCTCTCCGGCGCGCCTGTCCAAGCTGGTCTGGCCGCTGGTGGAGGCCGGGCTGGCTGAAAAACGAACCCAGTACCTGGACGAGTTGAACAAGGCCATCGGCGAGCGAAAAGCCATCTTCGACCTGGATGAAATCTGGCGCCATGCCCTTGAAGGCCGCGGCAGGCTATTGCTGGTAGAGCAGGATTATCATTTCAACGCCCATCCAGACGAGACCGGGCAAAGGCTGGTTCCATCCGATGACGTGGCAGATCCAGACGCCGTAGACGACATCATAGAAACCGTGTTGAGCAAGCAAGGACAGATCGTTTTCACCACCCCGGGTCAGCTTCCCGCGCCTTATCGCATTGCCATGGTTCTCCGCTATTGAGCTTTGTAAGTTCATCCCCCGGGCTTGATAGGGCCTTCAGCCCTATCAAGCCCGGGTAACACAAAAACTTGTAAACCAGAAATGGAGGTGTACCGATGTTTTGGGTGGGAATGCTTCTGATTCTTTGTGGCGTTTTCCTGCTGGTTTATGGCGGCAAGTTGTTCCGTTTTGCCCTGGGGGTGAGCTTTTTCGTGCTCGGCTTCAGCCTTGCCATGTGGTTGTTATCGTCACAGTCGGTCGCGGTGAGGCTGTTGATCAGCCTGGTCGTAGGCGGCGCGCTGGCCCTGGTGGGCTACCTGGTGGTCAAGATGGTGCTGCACTTCGCCGGCGCCCTGCTTGGCGCCATGCTGGTCTTGCTCATCCTGTCGTTGCTACCGTTCCCCATGCCCGACTTCCTCACCCTGATCGTCATCCTCGCCGGCGCCGGGGTGGTCGGTTTCTTTGGCAACCGCCTCGGCGACTGGATCATCATCCTGAGCACGACGCTGGCGGGGGCATACAGCATACTGATCGGCCTGGTGCGCGTCTTCCCGGTCACGTTCGGCGTAGCGGCGGACTATACGTCGGCGAAAATCCCGCTCTCCTTCCCGTCCGTCGTGCTGCTCCTGATTTTCTTTGCCACCGGCGTGCTGGCTCAATGGGAGATCCGCCGGGTGCGCGGGCGGTACGTCAATTTTTAGCCATTCTCCCTGACCTGCCTGGGCGCGCCGGCGGCGGAGAGGTTCGAGGCGCCGTTCCGGGTTTTGGATTGCTTTGCTACCAGCCCAGGCCGGCCGGGTTAGCGCCCCATCGCCTGGGCTTTATTTGCGCCAGGAATTGTGTTATAAAATGGTGTGAAGTGTCTTACCGGGCCGGTCTGCCCAGAGCATGACAAAAACCGAACTTCACCCTTTACGCTGGTGGGATTTTCCCGCTGCGCTTTTACTGATGGCAGCCATGCTGACCGCCGGGACGCGCCTGGTCGCCACGGGTTGGACCGCCCACCTTTCATTGGTGCAGACGCTGGTGTTTTTCAGCCTGATCGCCGGGCTGGCGCTCGGTTACAGCCGTTTTTCAGGCCGGACCGCCGCTTTTATGGCCCTGGTCTACGGGGCCTTTGCCGTGCCCTGGCAGTTGGGAACCACCTTGCCGGCGAAGTACACCTGGCTGGAGCGCATGGTGATTTTGATCAGCCGGCTGCAAATCATCCTCAGCCAGCTCCTCTTTCACGAGCCCGTCCGAGACTCGCTGCTCTTTCTGGTCGTCATGTTTGCGCTGTTTTGGGCGATTGCCATCCACGCCGGCTATGCGCTGACGCGTCACGGCGATGCCTGGCTGGCGGTTCTGCCGGGGGGGCTGGCGATGTTCGTGATCCACTCGTTCGACCCGGCGGTCGCCAGCCGGGTGTGGTACCTGGCAGCGTATCTCTTCTTCAGCCTGGTGCTGGTGGCGCGGATGGCGTTTGTCCAGCGCCACAACCAGTGGCAGCACAGCCGGACCAACATCCCCCCTCATATCAGCCTCGATTTTATCCGCTACACAGTTTTCGTCACGTTCGTCGTCGTCATCTTCGCCTGGACGATGCCGGCGCTGGCAAAGGCCATGCCCCAGGCGGCGCGGGTCTGGCAGCCGGTCCGCATTGCCTGGAACAAGTCGGTCGCCAATTTCGAGAACGCGTTCGCTTCGCTAAAGGCGACCGTTTTTACCTACACAACGGTTTACAGCCCTACGTCTTCGCTGGGACGGGGTTCGGTGCTCACCGACGCGCAGGTGTTTCGCGCCACTGCCCCAGCGGATATGCCCCCCGAGGCGCGCCTATACTGGCGCGCCCGTGTTTACGATGCGTATCATAACGGGCAGTGGCAGGCGACCTTTGACAGGGTTCGAAAATTCGACCCGTTTGACGAAGACATTCCAACCGACCCTGGCATCGGACGCTGGCTGGGGAGCTTCTCCCTCACCAGCGCCTCGAACATCACCACCCTGTTCACCCCTTCGCAGCCGCTCTGGGTGAGCCGCTTTGGCGAGTTGGAGTATCTCCCGAACTCCGAC
>JADYYC010000346.1 GCA_020853835.1 Anaerolineales bacterium | reverse complement strand
TCAGCGAGGAGGACCCGAACGGGCCCCAGCTCAGCGAGGGGGTGTTGCTGCCGCGCTCGCTGCCCGCGGACGGCTTTTCGACCCTCACCGCCAGCGCCCGCGTCAGCGACCCGCAGGGCGCGGGCGATATCGTCGCGGTCAGGCTGGTCACGGGGAGCCTGGGGCTGGGGGAGGTCGTCATGGCGGATGACGGGCGCAGCTACGACGGCGCCGCCGGGGACGGCGTGTACGGGGCGGTCCTCATGCTGCCGCCGGGCGCACCTTCCGGCGAGCGCTTCCTGCTCGTCACGGCGCGGGACGGCGCCGGCCACACCGCCTCGCTGCCCCTGGGCGCGCTCAACGTGCTGGCTCCTCCCGGCGGCGGAATCCCGGCGGGGCTGCCGCAGCGCCTCGGCTGGGGATCGAACGCCTGGAGCGAGACGCCCGGCGAGGACTGGCAGGTTAACAGCGGCGTGCCCTGGGATTACGTCTACCAGTACATCACCTACGACTGGGAGAGTTGGGGCGGGAATTTTGTGCGGCGCTTTGTCAACCAGGCCTGGAACAAGGGCTTTACGCCGATGGTGGTGGTGTACATGGTGCTTAAAACGCCGCCCGACTGCGGCGAGGACAGCCTCTGCTATGCCGGCAAGCTCAAAAACCCCGCCTTTGTGAACGCCTACCTGGCCTCGCTCGAGCGCGCCGCGGTCGAAGCGCGCGGCGACAAGCCGGTGATCTTCAACCTAGAGCCGGATTTCTACGGCTACATGCAGCAGCTCAGCCATTCGAGCAGCCGCCCGCCGGGGGTGCAGCCCGACGACCCGGCTTCATACCCCGTGACGCTCAACAAGCCCGGCTACCCGAACAACCTGGCCGGCTTTGGGCGCTACATCGTGGATCTGATCCACCTGACCGCCTCGAACGCCCTGGTCGCTCCGATGGCGAGCGCCTGGGCCGCGCCGCCCGACCCGCAGAACTTGAGCGCGGCGGCGGCGATCGAGAACGCCGGGCAGGTGGCGGCTTTCATCGAGGCTATGGGCGGCGCGCAGGCCGACCTGCTGGTGGTCGAGTGGAGCGACCGGGACGCCGGCAGCGGTCAGCGCCCCTGGTGGGACGACGCCGACCAGGTCCTGCCCCGCCCAACCCGGGCGATCCTGTGGGAGAACGCGCTGGCGCGCGCCTCGGGCAGGCGGCTGCTGCTCTGGCAGGTGCCGGTCGGAAACATGGCGCTGGACGACACCTGCGACCACTATCGGGACAACCGGGCGGCTTACCTTTTTAACCACGCCCGAGACATCTTCGAGGCCGGGATCGCGGGCGTCCTGTTTGGGGGCGGGATGGATTGTATGACCCAGGTGTGGACGGATGGCGGGTTTGTGAAGGCGCAGGGTCAGATCGCCTACGCCGCCCCGCCCGCCCCGACCGGGCTGGCGGTCGAGAGCGTTTCGGGGCCGCTGGCTCGGCTGCGCTGGAACGCCAGCCCCGAGCCCGACTTGTGGCGCTATGCGCTGCGCTACCGCCGGCTGCCCAACGGGGCGGTCACGACTATCCCCGTGAGCCGCCGCAACTCGACCGGGCTGATCCTGCCCGAGGCGGGCGACTGGGAGGTGCGCCTGGCTGCGGTCGATGCGATGGGGAACGTGAGCGCGTTCTCGGCGCCGGTCAGCCTGACCACGCTCGAGGGGGCGCGCCTGCTCTACCTGCCCGCGCTGGGCCGCCGCTAAGTGTCGCCGTTCCGGCGCGTCGCTGTTCCAGCGCGTCGCCGTACCGGCGTGTCGCGGTCTCAGTTTGGTTGTTCTAATTTGGCGAAATCGGCCGGCGCGCCGATGGCGATGCCTTTCAGGTTCTCGTCGATGCGCTTGAGCAGCCCGCACAGCACCGCCTCGCTCCCCAGCTCGACAAACGTGGTCACCCCTTGCGCGGCCAGCGCCTGGATCGTCTCGGTCCAGCGCACGCGCGAGGTGAGCTGCAGGCGCAGGTCGGCGCGCACCGCCTCGGCGCTCGCCAGCGGCTCCGCGCTCACGTTGCCGATGATCGGGATGGCGGGGTCTTGCACGCCAGCGGCTTCGACCGCCTGGTTGAAGCGCTCCTGGGCGTGCGCCATCATGGGCGAATGGGCGGGGATGCTGACCGCCAGGGGGCGCACCCTGCGGATGCCGGCCGCGCCCGCCAGGGCCGTGGCGCGCTCGATCGCCCCCAGCGCCCCCGAGATGACCACCTGCCCGGGACAGTTGTCGTTGGCGACCTGCACCACCTCGGTGGGCGTGCTGGCTTCGGCGCAGATCCGTTCCAGGGTCGGGATGTCCGCGCCGAGCACGGCCGCCATCCCGCCCGGCGTGACCTGCCCGGCTTCTTTCATGAGCTCGCCGCGCCGCCGCGCCAGCCGCAGCGCCGCCTCGTAGGTCAGCGAGCCGGCCGCGATCAGGGCGCTCAGCTCGCCCATCGAGTGCCCGGCGACCGCCGCAGGCTGAAAGCCGGGGTACTTCTCGTTGAAGACGCGCAGCGCCGCCGCCGAATGCGCCAGCAGCGCCGGCTGGGTGTTGACCGTGTCGTTCAGCTCGTTTTCGGGGCCTTCCCAGGCCAGGCGTGAGAGGCTGAAGCCCAGCCAGGCGTCTGCCTGTTCGAAGACCTGCCGCGCCGCCGGGTAGGTTTCGGCCAGCTCGCGCCCCATGCCGAGCTTCTGCGAGCCCTGCCCCGGAAAGAGGAATGCGGTTGTTTGGGGGTCAAGTGGAGGTTTCATCACGATCCGATAACACCGCCAGCCCGGAATGGATGCGAGCGGGCGCGGGCGGACGGACGTAAAAACCCGCAGCCAGGGTCGGGCGGCTGCGGGCTGATGATGCCAGCGCGGTCGGCGCGGGTTATTTCTTCTTCTTTTCTTCCAGGTTGACCACTTCGCGGCCCTTGTAGTGACCGCAGTTGGGGCAGACCGTGTGAGGCAGGCGCATCTCGCCGCAGTTGCTGCACTGGACGAGCTGGCGGCTCTCCAGGTTGTCGTGCGCACGCCGCCGGTCCCGGCGTCCGGGGGAAGTTCTGCGCTTTGGATGTGGGGGCATGTCTTACTCCTTCTGTCTTCTCAAGCGTTCCACCAGAAACGCCGTATCCATCTGTTATATGAGCCGGGGCGCTGCTTTGTTCTGGCCCAAGCTGTCCGATTATACGGGGTGAGGGGGGTTCTGTCAAGCAGATTCAGCGCAGCTTGAACACCCAAACCCCGTCCTGGGCGTAGAGCGTGTCGAACAGCCCGCTGGCGGCGAGCAGGCGCGGCGGCAGGGCGCCCCCGCGCCGCCCGGTGTAGACGTAGCGCAAGCCTTCCCCGATCATCAACTCGCGCAGGGCGGGCGGGTCGGCGGCGTGGTCGAGGACGGCCTGGCTGATGCGGTTGACGCGCTCGAAGTCGGGCTTGCTTCCCATGCCGTAGAGCAGGTTGGGCGGCATGGTCTTCACCCCCGCCAGCGGCGTGATCCAGTAGCCGCCGTCGCGCCCGGCGTAGGCGCCATAGCCCCACAGGAAGGGGTTGATCAGCACCGTCTCGCCTGGCGGGATGTTCTCGGCGACCCACGCCATCGCGGGGCGGTCGGCCTCCTGAAACAGGATGGTCGCCGGGTTGAGCGCCGGCATGAGCCGCCCCATCCCCAGCCAGCAGGCGTAGAGCATCCCCAGGGCGGCCAGCGCCTCCCCGGCGGGCTTCAGGCGCGGCGGGACCAGGCGCCCCAGCAGCCTCAGCGCGGCGCTCAGCGCATACCCGCCCAGCGCCGCGACCGGCAGGAAGAGCATGATCTCGACCGAGGATTTGTTGATCTGCCCCGCCAGCGGCAGCGGGAGGCTGCCCTGGTTGGCCGCCATGAAGAGCAGCCCGACCCACAGCGCCAGCGCCGGCCCGAAAAAGCGGGCGCGGGCGATGGCGATCAGCAGCCCCGCCAGCGCCAGCCAGAGCGCCTCTTTCCCGTACCCAGGGAGCAAGTAGCCCCAATCGATGGTGAACGGTTCGGGCTGCGGCGTCCCCAGGCTCAGGGCGGGGGCGAGCAGCGTGGCGTAAAGCGCGGGCCACCAGGGCAGGCTGAACACGACCCCCAGCCCCAGCGCCGGGCCAAGCCAGGCGGCGGAGCGCCCCAGGCTGGTCCACAGCGGCTGTTTGTCCAACGAGCGGATCAGTTCGCCGACGTAGACGGCGAGCATGAGCAGCGCCAGGAACCCCAGCACGCGGTAGTGGATGAGCAGCAGGCCGCCGCCCGCCAGCGCGCTCAGGAGCGCCAGCCGGGCCGCGTCGCGCGGCGGGTCTGAAGCGGGGGCGGGCTGGAAGACGCCCCGCTCGAGCAGGCGCGCCAGCAGGGCCGCGCCCGCCGGCAGCACGATCAGCCCCGCAAGCTGGGTGTAGCGCCCCCAGCTCACGTAATAGGTCGGCATCGAGGTCATAAAGCCTGCGATCAGGCCCGCGCCCAGCCCCGCCAGCCGGTCGCGGGTGAGCGCCGCCGCGAGCAGGTAGGCGGCCGGGATGATCAGCGCGTTGAGCGCCTGCCCCAGCAGCAGCATCGCCCGCGAGAGCTCCAGCCCCGAGAGCCAGTGCAAACCGGCCACCAGCCCGTGAAAGCCGGGGTGGTAGCTCGCGGTACCGGCCACGACGTAGGGCGCATAGCTCGCCGGGTAACCCCCGCCCTCGACGATCAGGCGCGCGATCAGGGCGTGGTGCACCGGGTCGACCCAGGCGGGGGCAGCCAGGTCGCGCGCCATCGCCAGGCGGAAGCCCAGCCCCAGCCCGAACAGCGCCAGCAGCGCCAGGTCGATCCGGTCGAACCCGGGCGGGCGCGCCCCGCCGCGAGGCCGCCGGCGGGTCAGAACCGCCAGGGCGAGCGCCGCCAGCAGCGCGGCCGCGAGGGCGCTCCAGCCCCGCCAGCGCAGCCCCAGGGCGGTGCTCCACAGCAGCCCCAGGGCGACCAGCGCCAGGCTGAGCCCGACCGAGAGCGCCTGGCGCGAGCTCCAGTCCCAATCGGCAAGGAAGCGCCCCGCGCCCCCGCGGTTGGCAAGTTCGAGCGCCAGCCGCCCCGGAACCCAGAGCAGGAGCAGCAGCGGAAGCACGAGCCATGCGCCGCGAACGGCCTGGCGGGCGTCCTCGAGGAGCGCCTGCTGCGCATATTCGTACGAGGCGCGAAAGGCGAGGTCGACCGGGCGCGGCGACCCGTTCACGTAGAACGCGCCGTCGGGGTAGCCGTCCTCGTTCCGCCCGTAGAGCGCCAAAGGCGGCCCGGCGGTGCTGAGCTGCACGCGGTAGGCCTGGCCGGGCGGGTCGTTTTGGGGCGGGAAGGTCAGGTTGAGGGGGAACTGGCTTTTGATCTGGCTGTAGGGCGCCTGCAGGCTGACGAGCGGCTCGCCGCCGTCCTGCGGCTCGTGGAAAAGCTCGACCAACAGGGTCTCGCCGTCCGCCGCTTCAGCCGAGGCGGGTCGCAGCCAGAGCTGCAGCCCGTTCAAGCCCGGCCGGCGCGAGACCAGCGTCTGGGAGACCTGGGTGTCCGCGTCCAGTGTGAGGATCAGGTCGCCGGTGTATTCGAATGAGGCTTCGGGGTCGCGCAGGCTGACACAGCCGCTTAGGAACAGACACAGCAGGGCGAGGAAAAAGCGGACCTGCCCAGCCTCAGCTCTCCACAACCTTGCGGCCCCCGTTGCCCATGGTATCGCGCAGGTAGGCTTCGATGAAACCGTCGATCTCGCCGTTCAACACCGCGGTGGTGTTGCCCTGCTCGTAGTTGGTGCGGTGATCCTTGACCATCTGGTAGGGGTGGAGCACGTAGGAGCGGATCTGGCTCCCCCATTCAGCCTTGGTGTATTCGCCGCGCAGCTCGGCGAGCTGCTGTTCCTGCTCGGCGTGGCGGATCTCGAGCAGGCGGGCGCGCAGCACGCGCATGGCGTTCTCACGGTTTTGCACTTGCGAGCGCTCGTTCTGACAGGTGACCACGATGCCGGTGGGGAGGTGGGTGAGGCGCACCGCGGTGTCGTTCTTCTGCACGTTCTGCCCGCCGGCCCCCGCCGAACGGTAGGTGTCGATGCGCAGGTCGTTCGGGTTGATCTCGATCTCCTCGTCGTCCTCCACCTGCGGCAGCACCTCCACCAGGGCGAACGAGGTGTGGCGCCGGTGGGCGGCGTCGAAGGGCGAGAGGCGCACCAGGCGGTGGACGCCTTTCTCGGAGCGCAGGTAGCCGTAAGCGTATGGCCCCTCCACGGAGATGGTGACGCTCTTGAGGCCGGCCTCTTCGCCCTCGGTGCGGTCGAGGATCTCAGTCTCGTAATGGTTGAGCTCGGCCCAGCGCAGGTACATGCGTTCGAGCATCTCGGCCCAGTCCTGCGAATCGGTCCCCCCGGCGCCGGCGTGGATGGCGAGCAGGGCGTCGCCGCGGTCATACCGCCCCGAGAGCATGGTTTCCAGCTCGCGGCGCTCGATCTCGGCTTCGAGCTGGTCGGTTTCGTACTCCAGCTCGGGGCGCAGGTCGGTGTCTTCGAGGGCAGCCAGCTCGAGCGCGTCGGCGGCGCGCTGGCGCAGCTGGCGCCAGCCCTCCACCTGGCCGCGCAGGCTGGCGAGCTTTTTCATCACGCTCCGGGCGCGCTCGGCGTCATCCCACAGGGTGGGCGCTTCGGATTCTTTTTCCAGCTTGCCTAGTTGAGTTTCCAGTTCGGGGAAGTCAAAGACGCACCAGGAGGTGGGCGATTTTTTCCTGACAGGTTTCCAAACGTTCGATCAAATCTTGCATTTCAAGTACTCCAAATCTTAACCAATGGCGTTAACTCTCATTATACGCCAGAATCCCGTCCACAAAGGCGTCCGGGTCGAAGGGCTGCAGGTCTTCGGGTTTTTCGCCCAGCCCGGCGAAGAGGATCGGCAGGCCGAGGTCGTGCTGGATGGCAAAGGCCATGCCGCCCCGGGCCGACGAATCGAGCTTGGCCAGGATCACCCCGGTCACGTTGACGGCTTCCTTGAAGGCGCGCGCCTGTTGCAGGGCGTTCTGCCCGGTGGTGGCGTCCATCACGAGCCAGACGTGGTGCGGCGCGCCCGGCTCGGCCTTGCCGACCACGCGGTGGACCTTCTTGAGCTCTTCCATGAGGTTGAAGCGCGTGTGCAGCCGCCCGGCGGTGTCGATCAGGACGACGTCGCAGCGGCGCGCCTGGGCGGCCTTGACGCTGTCGTAAGCCACCGCGCCCGAGTCGGCGCCCATCTGCCCCGAGATCACCGGCAGGTCCAGCCGCCCGGCCCAGACTTCGAGCTGGTCGACCGCGGCGGCGCGGAAGGTGTCGGCCGCGCCAAAAAGCACCGCTTTCCCCATCCCCTTGAAGCGCTGCCCGAGCTTGGCGATGCTGGTGGTCTTGCCGGAGCCGTTGACGCCCACGACCAGGATCACGGTCGGCGTGTGGCTCAGGTCAATCGCGGGGGGTGGGCTGAGCAGCCGACGCAGCTCCTCGCGCAGCCCGGTTTGCAGGTCGCGGGCGCGCACCAGCCCTTCGGCGTCGACGCGCTTTTCGAGCCGTTCGAGCACCACCTCGGTCGTGTCGACGCCCAGGTCGGCCTGGATCAAGAGCGCTTCGAGGTCGTCCCAGGTTTCGGGGGTGACCTCGCTCGCCCCGAGCAGGGTCACGATCTGCCCAAAGGCGGCCTTGCTGGACTTCGAGAGCCCCGTTTTCCACTGTGAGAAGATGTTTGCCATGCTTTCCTTCGCTTGCCGGGTGCGATTATAACATGGCGGGGGAGGAATCGACTCAAAGCGTGCGGCCGGATCGCCCAATACCTTTGGGGCGTTGACCGCTTTCATATGCGCCAATATCAATAATAATTGACGAATTATAATGAACAAATCTTTAAGTTGACAATGTCTCGACTATTCGTTACAATGCAACGAAGGTGGATATCTATCCGACCTCCCGGTTTTCCTGCATCTCTCGTGTAAACCGTTCAAGCAACTTGGGCGCTTTTTTGATTAACAACATAACAGCATAAACAACCAGCCTATCAAAACTCATCGAGATGCAAACACCCATGGAGAATGCAAATGAAAAAGAATAAAACTGTCCAAAGAATCTTTTCGATTCTGCTCCTCGCCGGGTTGATCCTGAGCATGGCGCAGCCTGTGACCGTCACTGCCAGAACGGTCGAGCCGCAGGCGCCGGGGGTCACGGTCGAGCCGCAGGTGCTGGAACAGATGGCGGCCAACGGCGCTGCCAGCTATTGGATCGACCTGTCCAGCAAAGCCGACCTCTCGCGCGCACAGGGGATGGATTGGTCGAAGCGCGGCTGGTACGTCTACGGGCAGCTCGCCAAATCTGCCGAGGCAAGCCAGGCCGAGGTCGCCGCCTACTTAAGGAAGGCGGGCGTCAGGTTCAAGCCCTTCTGGATCAAGAACACCATCCTGGTCGAAAGCTCCAACCAGAGCGTGTTGAACGGGCTGAACCGCTTTGCGGGGATCGCGGCCATCCGCGCCCGCAAGCAATATCAGCTCCACGAACCCGACCGCAGCGGGGCGGCGTTCGACAACGGGGTCAACGCCATCGAACCCAACCTGACCCATATCAACGCCGACGACGTCTGGGCGCTGGGCTACACCGGGACGGGCATGGTGGTCGCCAACATCGACACCGGCGTGCGCTATACCCACAACGCGCTGCGCAACCAGTACCGCGGCAACCAGGGGGGCGGGGTCTTTGACCACAACTACAACTGGTTCGACCCCTATGGCGATTTTACCGCCCCCGCCGACGCCAACGGGCATGGCACGCACACCATGGGCACCATGGTGGGCGATGACGGCGGCGCCAACCAGATCGGCGTCGCCCCCGGCGCGGATTGGATGGCCTGCCGCGGCTGCGATACCAACGACTGCACGGACCAGGCGCTGCTCGCCTGCGCCGAGTTCGTCGCCGCCCCCACCGACCTTGCCGGCCAAAACCCCAACCCCGACCTGCGCCCCAACGCGGTCAACAACTCGTGGGGCGACTGCGGATTGAGCTATGACGACTGGTATCAGACGGTGGTCGACGCCTGGCAGGCAGCCGGGGTTTACCCGATCTTTTCCAACGGCAACAACAGCAACTGCGGCTATCCCGCCCCTCCGGGGTTGGGCACCGTGGGCAACCCCGCCCGCTATGGCAACGTGACCGGGGTGGGTTCGTCGGGCGAGCAGAACGGCCTATACGCCAGCCATTCCAACTGGGGACCCTCGGACGTCCCCGACACGGTCAACCCGGTGGCCGGCTTTGCCTACATGAAGCCGCAGGTCATCGCCCCCGGGGTGAGCATTCGCTCTTCCACGCCCGGCAGCGATAACGATTACCAGGACGGCTGGAGCGGCACATCCATGTCGGCCCCGCACGTCACCGGCCTGGTCGCCCTGATGTGGCAGGCTGGGCCCTGTCTGGTGGGCGATTACGCCAAAACCGAGACGCTCATCGAAAACACAGCCGTGCCGGTCATCTACGACGACGGCTCGCCGATCACCTCCACCAACGACCCGAACTTTGCCGCCGGCTGGGGCGAGATCGACGCCCTGGCCGCGGTGCAGGCTGCGGCCGGTTTCTGCGGCGACAGCGTCTTGAACGGCGTCGTCACCGATGCGGCGACCGCCTTGCCGCTGGCGGGGGCGAAGGTGACCATCACCGCCCAGGGGGATCCTGGCAACAATCGCTCCCTCCTGACTGGCGCAAACGGCGCCTATTCGGCCTCGGTTTTCGCGGATACCTACGACATCAGCGCGGCGAAGTTCGGCTACGGCGCGAAGACCGTGACCGGGATCGTGCTCAACAGCGGCGGTACCGTCACCACGAACTTCGGCCTGGATGAGCAGGCGGCCGCGCAGGTGAGCGGTGTTGTGTACGACGGCGGCATCGAGGGCGGCGATGCGCACGGCTATCCGCTGTACGCCAGCCTGACCTTTAGCGCAGACGGCTTTAGCCGGACGGTGTACACCGACCCCTTCACCGGCGCTTATGAAATCGAACTCTATCTTGGTCAGGCGTACAACGTCACCGTGACCGCCGCCTCCGAAGGCTATCAGCCGTTCAGCGGCCTCTTCACCCCCGATACAAACCCCAAGACGCAGGATTACACGCTTTATGTCAATCAAGCCACCTGCGCGGCGCCGGGTTACCAGCCGGACTATACCTACTTCTGGGATTTTGAAACGAGTAGCGGCGGCTTTGCGCCGGGCGGCACGACCTCGTTCGCCTGGGGCGAATTTACCAGCGGGCCCAAAAAGGGTCACAGCGGAACCAAGGGGCTGGCGACCAACCCGGCTGGCAACTACAACACTTTTGAGGACGGCTACATCATCTCTCCGGTGCTCAACCTGACCGGTTTTGGCGCGGCATCCCCTGTCCTGGAATGGTGGGACTGGAAGGCGATCGAAGATGTCGATTTTGACTGGGCGCGGGTGGATGTGTCCAAAGACGGCGGATCCAACTGGACGAGCGTCTGGGGGCCCGTCGGCAGCGTCTTTGACACGGCTTACCACAAACAGACCGTCGTGCTCGACCCGTCGTACAACGTGGCGAACTTCCGGTTCCGCTTCTTTTTCCGGAGCGACGGCATGGCCCAGTACGCCGGCTGGTATATCGACGATGTCGGCGTCTCCAAAATCAACCTGCCGCCTGCGGCGACGGCCTGGTCATCCAACTTTGACGCGAATAACGGCGGCTTTACGGTCAGCGGGTCGAACCCAAGCTGGGAATGGGGTGCGCCAACTTTGTATGGGCCCGGAAGCCCCCATTCGGCGCCGAACGTCTGGGCGACCGACCTCGATTTCAACTATAACAACTATGAATACAGCTTCCTCACCTCCCCGGTGATCGATCTGAGCGCATATTCTGGGAAAACCCCCACGCTCAGCTTCTGGCACTGGATGGCCGCCGTAACCGACGGCACGGACTGGGGCGAGGTGCAGGTTTCGAAGGATGGCGGCGGCTCGTGGACGACCGTGTACGAGGAGACGTCCGGCCACGTCACGCTCTGGGCTTATAAAGCCATCCAGCTCGATCCCTCTTACGCGGTGAGCAACTTCCGGTTTCGCTTCAATATGATCTCGAATTTCATGATAAACAATGCCGGCTGGTACATTGACGACGTCGCCGTCACCGTCGCAGATGATGTCCCCATCTCGGCCTCCTGCGGGCCGATACCCGGCGGCGCGGTGGCCGGGTTTGTGCGCGATGGCAACCTCCAGGAACCGCTCGACGGCGCCACGGTCGCCTCGGACACCGGCGTTCTCGCAACCACCTTCGCCAATCCCGACGATCCCATCGCCGGTTTCTACTGGCTGTTCCAGCCGGGGGCGGGGGCGCACAGCTTTACGGCCTCGAAGACAGGCTATGGCAGCGATACGAAGACCGTTTTGGTCATGGCGGACACGGTGGCGCGGCAAGACTTCGCCCTGAGCGCCGGACACCTGGGTTTCGACCCCTCAAGCCTCGAGAAGACCATGACCATCGGCGATGCGCCGGCAAGCGGATCGCTCACCATCAGCAACGACGGGAACGCACCGGCCGCCGTATCGATCTTCGAGATCGAGAAGGGCTATGTGCCTCTCAAGATCCAAGCTGATCAGAATCGAAAATCCGCCCCCGGCGGGGCTCCGCCCGAGTTGACGGCATTGGGGGCGACCGAGGGCAAAATGGGCGGCGCGCCGGTCTCGGCCTTCCCCAATGCGGATGTCGACCTGATCCTCGATGACGGCAGCGCTGATAACGCCGTCGGTATTGGCGGAAATTGGGAATTCATCTTCCTCAACCGCTTTACGCCCTCGCCGGGGTCCTATCCATTTACCCTGAAAGAGATACAGGTCTACTTCGACAGCGGCACCAATGTGCAGGTGGGGGATGATATGCTCCTGGTGGTTTACGAGAACACGAGCGGAAACGCCGATCCGGCGGTCGGCGCCAACTTCCGAGCCAGTTTTCCCGTAAC
>JADYYC010000345.1 GCA_020853835.1 Anaerolineales bacterium | reverse complement strand
GTGAGGCGTGCAGCCCGTGCCCAAAGTGCCAGACGATCCGGTTGCGCAGCTTGAGGCCCAAATCCGCAAAGATGGGGTAGAGCAGGATGTCCAGCGGGATAATGCGCCCGTTATCCACATAATTTCCGATTTGCCAACAAATGCTGCCCTGCGGTAAAAGCGCCCTCACGCATTCGGTGATAACCACTTTCTGCCCGGAAACGTATTCTTCCAGATCCAGCTTCGTCTCATACGGCTTGTTCAGGTTATATGGAGGTGAAGTCACGATTAACTGGAAGGTCTCATCAGGAATGGTTCTCAATAAATCCAGACAATCGCCCTCGTAAAGGACGGCGTCTGAATCGGGTGAAAAAACCGGTGAAATGGTCAGGCTGTTCATGCCGGGCTATTGATACACAAATTCTTAGATCATATATGCTAGGATTTTATCACGCTTTTGACGGCGTCCAGGCTGGGCTTGATGACCGGGGCTTCTTTGACGGCCTGCATCGCGGCGCGCACGTCCTTCAGCCCGCTGCCGGTGTTAAGCACGAACACGGCGTCATCGGCGCCGACCCACCCTTCACCTATGGCTTTGACCAGCCCGGCGTAGGCTGTGGCGCCAGCCGGCTCGGCGAACAGGCCCGCTTTGCCGAGAGCCGCGATGGCGGACAGGATTTCAGCGTCGCTCACGAGCACGTAGCGCCCGCCGGTTTGGACCGCGGCGCGCACGGCGCGCACGCCATCGCGTGGCAGGTCCACTGAGATGCTGTCGGCTATGGTCGTTGACTGCACCGGGATAATCCGCTCGTCCCCGCGCGCGTAAGCGTTCGCGATGGCGGCCGAACCCTCGGCCTGGACGCCGATCAATTGCGGCGGCGCTTCGATCCAGCCCAGCGCTTGCAGGTCTTTGAAGCCTTTGTGGATGCCGGAGATGATGTTCCCGTCGCCGACGGAAATGAACAGCTTCATTTCGGAGAGCGCAAAGCCAGGCCGGGTTTTTCGGTGCCAGTCCCAGACCTCGAACGCGGCGGTCTTTTTGCCCTCGGCCGTGAAGGGGTTGTAGCCGGTGTTGCGGCAGTACCAGCCAAAGGCCTCGGAAGCCTGGATGGTGAGGTCGAACGCATCGTCGTAGCTGCCATCTACCAGCAGCACCGTCGCGCCATAGACCAGCAGTTGGGCCACTTTGGCTGGCGGCGCGCTGCGGGGGGCGAAGATCACGGCTTTGTGCCCCACCGCCGCGGCCATGCCGGCGAGCGCCGCCCCGGCGTTGCCGGTGGAGGCGGTCACCACGACCTCGGCGCCGATCTGGCGCGCCCGCGCGATCACGACCGCGCTGGCGCGGTCTTTGAAGGAAGCGGTCGGATTGTGGCTTTCGTCTTTGATCCACAGCCGCCGCAGACCCAGCTCCGCGGCCAGGCTGGCGGGTTCGAACACCGGCGTCCAGCCCGCCAGGCGCAGCGGAGTGCCGCGCCCGCCGGGGTCGTCCACGGGCAGCAGCGGCAGGTAGCGCCACAGGCCTGGTTCGCCCTCTTGGGGGAGCCCTCCCGCGCCGAGTTGGAGGCGCACGTGGTGCAGGTCGAGCAGCACGTCCAGGTTTCCCCCGTCCACGGGACAGGCGTAGATCGGTTGGTCGGGCGGGTATTCCGCCCCGCACAACGAGCACTGGTAACCGGTGAATTTACCCATCGTTCAGGCAGCGTCCTGGGCTCACAAACCCCGTTCGCCCCGGATGTAGGGGATGCCTAGCGCGGCCGGCGCACCCAGGCGCTTGCGGATCGCCTCGCGCGACCCGATCACCAGCACGATGATCGTGAAGGCGTAGGGCAGCATTTGCAAGAAGAAGCCCCAATAAGGGTTGTAGTAGAACGGGTTGGCGAAGCCGAACAGCACGGTGGGCCCCTGGATGTCCAGGATCAGGCGCCGCAGGGCGCCAAAGGCATAGGCGCCGAGCGCAGCCCGCAGCGGGTCCCACTGGGCGAAGATGACCAGCCCGATCGCGATCCAGCCCTGACCAGCGGTGGTCATCTCGCTGAACCAACCCGGGGCGACCGCCAGGCTGATGGTGGCGCCCGCCAGCCCCGCGAGCAGCCCCCCGACGAAGACGTAGAAATAGCGCAGGCGGAAAACGTTGATGCCCAGCGCATCCGCGGCCGCGGGGTATTCACCCACCGCGCGCAGGTGCATCCCCGGACGGGTGTGGTTGATGTAATACCATGCGAGCGGCGTGAGCAGATAGCCGAAGTAGACCAGGATGCTGTGGTTGGCGAAGAAGATCGGCCCGACGACCGGGATCTGCGCCAGCAGCGGGATCGAGAACTTTGGCAGCATCGCCACCGTGCCGGCTTTGCTCAAACCCTCGCCCAACACCAGGCTGATGCCGGTTCCCAAAAAGGTGAGCGCCAGCCCGCTTACCACCTGGTCGGCTTGAAGCGTGATGGTGATGAAAGCGTGGATCTGGCTGAGCAGCGCCGCAGCCAGCATTGCGACCAGCACGCCCAACCAGGGGCTGCCGGTGGCGATGGCCACGCTGAAGGCGCTCATCGCCCCCATAAGCATCATGCCTTCCACGCCCAGGTTCATCACGCCCGAACGCTCGGCAAACAGCTCGCCGATCGTGGCGAAAAGGAGCACCGTTCCAGTGGCAACCCCGGCCTGCAAAACAATTATCAGGTCCATGTTTCAGGCCTCCTTGGAGGCGCGCTGGATTCGCACGCGGTAGCGCAGCAGGAAATCGCTTGCGATCAGGCTCACCAGGATGATCCCCTGGATCATCTTGGGCACGCCGGAGGGCTGGATCTCGCGCCCCGCCAGGATCAGCGCCCCGAACAGGATGGATACGATCACCACGCCAAACGGGTTGAGCTTGGCAAGCCAGGCGATGATGATGCCGGTGAACCCATAACCGGGCGAAATGGCGGACTGCAGGCGGTGCACCATGCCGGTGATCTCCGACATGCCCGCCAGCCCCGCTAACGCCCCCGAGAGCATCATCACCAGGACGGTGTTGCGGGCGATGTTGATGCCGGCGTAGCGGGCGGCGTTCGGGTTGTCGCCGATCAGGCGGATCTCAT
>JADYYC010000344.1 GCA_020853835.1 Anaerolineales bacterium | reverse complement strand
GGTACGAAGATGTGGTCAACCTGGCCAACACGACCTTTGCCTGGGTAGGTCAGCCGGTATTGGAAGAAAGCTATTACTGGCGCGGGATGGCGAACCTGGCGTTGGGCAAGCAGAACCTGGCGATCACGGATTTCCAGAAAGCGGCCGGGCTGAACCCGAATTATGCGCCCCCGCGCGACGAACTGTTAAAACTCGGGGCGGCGCTGCCCTGATCGAAGAGATGAAGACCCGCATGCGCAAACGATTATTGATATCACTGGGGCTGCCCCTGGCCTGCCTCTTCCTGACCGGGCTGTATTTCCTGCCTCCGGTCAACGCCCGGCTGGCCTGGAGGGTCGAGGAGCTGTCGCTCAGGGTGGGCTACCTGCTCAACCCGCCCGCGCGGGCGGTCTTCGTCCCGACCGAGCGAGGGCTGGCGGAGCCGCAGGTAACGGTGATCCGCCAGGCCAGCCCCACCAACACGCCGGATCCTGCGCCGGCCGAGCCCGGCCCGAGCGAGACCCCCGCGCCGACCGCCAGCCCCGCACCCAGCGCCAGCCCAACGCCCACGCCGCTCCCGCTGCCCGAGGCGGCCTCCCTGAGCGGCGTGGTCTACCAGGACCAACATGGGCGCTACAATTACTGCGCCCCAGCCAACCTGGCCATGGCGCTTTCCTTCTGGGGCTGGAAGGGCAACCAGGACGTGGTCGGGCCGGTCATCAAGCCGGATCCCAAAGACAAGAACGTGATGCCTTACGAGATGGTGGATTACATCGAGGGCCAGACGGATCTGCGGGCTGCGTTGCGCGTCGGCGGCGACCTGGAACTGCTAAGGCGCTTTATCGCGGCCGGCTTCCCGGTTTTGATCGAAAAAGGGACCTACCTGCGCGACCTGACCGGCGTGGTGAGTTGGATGGGTCATTACCAGGTGGTGACCGGGTACGACCTCCCGGGCGATTTCTTCATCACCCAGGATTCTTTTGTCGGCGCTGACCACAAGATGAGCGCTGAAGACATCCTCACCGGCTGGCGGGCGTTCAATTACACGTATATCATCGTGTATCCGCCGGAGAAAGAAGGGCAGGTGATGGAGCTGCTCGGCCCGGACGCCGACGAAACCGAGAACTACAAGAACGCGGCCTTGAAGGCCTCGAACGAGGTCTTTGGCCTGACGGGAAACGATCAGTATTTCGCCTGGTTCAACCGCGGCACCAACCTGGTTGCCCTGCAGGACTATGGAGGCGCGGCCGAGGCATACGACGCGTCGTTCGAGGTGTACCGGGGCCTGGCCGAAAACGACCGCCCCTGGCGGATGCTGTGGTATCAAACCGGGCCCTATTTTGCTTACTACGGCGTGGGGCGCTACTACGATCTGCTCTATCTTGCCGATGGGACGCTCAACGCCATGCAGGGGGATCAAAACCTGGAGGAAAGCTACTACTGGCGCGGGATGGCGAAAGCCGCGCTGGGAGACACCGCCGGGGCGATCGAGGATTTTCGGACCAGTTTGCGCTATCACGCCGGTTTCCAGCCCGCCCTCTACCAACTCAAACTGCTTGGGGTGGAAAGCCCCTGAGAAAAGAGCCATGCGCAGGCCTCTTCAAACGCTTTTGACGATCTTGATTGTAATGGTCATCTGGGGGGGAATCTTGTGGATGCTTTCTTCACCCAGCCTGACCTGGCGCTTATCGGCGCTGAGCGGGCGGATTAAATACGCGCTCAACCCGCCTGAAAAGGCGGTCTTTGTCCCCGCTTCGCAGGCTGCCACCGGCACGCCGGTCGTTTCGCGGGTTGCCCCAAGCCCGACCGCGACCATCCGCCTGTCCACGCCGACCGCCGAACCAACGGAGCCGGCGGCGACCGCTACCATAACGCTCACGCCAACGCCCCTGCCCGCCCAGGCCAGCCTGAGCGGGGTCAATCACATGTACCAGATGTGGAACAACTGCGGCCCGGCAAACCTGGCCATGGCGCTCAGTTTTTGGGGCTGGAAGGGGGATCAGCGCACTACGGCGGCTTTCCTCAAACCCAACGAACGCGACCGGAACGTCATGCCTTACGAGATGGAGTCTTTTGTCGAACAGGAAGCGGGGCTGGAAGCCACCACCCGGACGGCCGGCGACCTGGCCATGATCAAGGCGTTCGTGTCTGCGGGCTATCCGGTCATCGCCGAAAAAGGCTTCGAAGGGGTGGGGTTCGACGGCTGGATGGGTCATTACCAGGTTGTGACCGGATATGATGACGCGGCAGGGCGTTTCATTACCCAGGATTCATACAAAGGCCCAGATTATCCTGTGAAGTACGAGGATTTCCTGAGCGATTGGCGGGCGTTCAACTACACCTATCTGGTCATCTACCCGCCCGAGCGCCGCCAGCAGATACTGGAAATCCTGGGGCTGCACGCCTATGACAACTTCAACAACCGTTATGCGCTGCAACAGGCGGAGGAGGAGACGCCGCGCCTGTCGGGTCGAGATCTCTTCTTTGCGCTGTTCAACCAGGGCACCAACCTGGTGGCGATGCAGGAATACGCCAAAGCAGCCGCGGCCTATGATGCAGCCTTTGCCAACTACGCCGAACTGCCGGAGACAAGCCGCCCCTGGAGGATGCTCTGGTATCAGACCGGTCCATATTTTGCGTACTATTTTACCGGGCGCTACACGGACGTCATCAACCTGGCAACCCAGACGCTCGAAGCTTCCAGCGAGCAGGTTCTGGAAGAGAGCTTCTACTGGCGGGCGCGCGCCTACCTGGCGGGCGGCGACGAAGCCCTCGCCATCGAGGATTTGAAGGCCTGCCTGGAGGCGCATCCGGGCTTCGAGCCGTGCGAGGAAGAATTGTACAAGCTGGGGATCGAACTGACCTCCAAGTAAGCCGCCGGGCTGAAACCATCCCACAAAGCTCAGGAGTGAGAAGATGCCAAGAATCCTGCACTTTTCTGATGCACATATCGACATGGCAAATTACGGCCGCCACGACGCCCAATCGGGGCTGCCGCTGCGCGTAATGGACTTCTTGAAATCGCTGGACGAGATCGTCGAAGCGGCGATCGTCGAACGCGTCGATCTGGTGATCTTCGCCGGGGACGCTTACAAAGATCGCACGCCTTCGCCCACTTTTCAACGCGAGTGGGGGCGGCGGATGATGCGCCTGGCCCGCGCGGGCATCCCGACACTGCTGCTGGTCGGCAATCACGACCTCTCGCCGGCCCTCGGACGGGCGCACGCTCTGGAGAGCTTCGACACGCTCGAAGTGCCTTATGTGCGCGTGCTTGAAAAACCGGCGCTGCTGTGCCCTGACGATCTTTATGACCTGCCGCTCCAGGTGATCGCCCTGCCGTGGATTTCGCGCTCCGGTTTAATCGCCGCGCTGGACGAGGACGGCCTCGACCCGGGGCAGGCTTACGAAAAAATGAGCGAACGGCTCAACGAGCTGGTCGAAAAGTGGCTGGATGAAAAAGTCGACCGGTCGCTGCCGGTGATCCTGACGGCCCACTGTTCGGTGCAGGGCGCCACGTACGGCGGCGAGCGCACAGTGATGCTGGGCAATGACCTGGTGCTGCCGGGCTCTCTCGTCAAAGACCCGAGGTTGGATTACGTGGCGCTGGGACACATCCACAAACCGCAAAACCTCAACCCCGACAAACACCCCCCCGTGATCTACCCCGGCTCAATCGAGCGCGTCGATTTTGGAGAAGCGCAAGATAAGAAGTATTACATTATCGCCGAAGTGGAACGCGGCAGCACCCAGGTTGAGTGGCGGGAGTTAAAGGGCTTGCGCCCCTTCTTCGACCGGTATGTCAAGCTCGAAAAGGAAGAGGGGATCACCGACCGGCTCAGGCAGGCGCTGCCAGGCGCCGAGCAGATGCGCGGGGCAATTGTGCGGCTTGTGATAGAATATCCGCGCGATTGGGAAGCATCGATCGATGAGGCGGCCCTGCGCGAATACGCTGCGGAAGCGTTTGAGTTTCACCTGGTCAAACGACCGCAGGCGGAAGCGCGCATCCGCCTGCCTGAGAACCAGGCAATTGGCGCCCTGAGCGCGCTCGAGCTGCTTGACCTGTATTGGCGGTCCAATCATCTTGAGGCGCTTGAGCGCGAAGAGCTAAGCGATCTGGCCAGCCAGGTGATCCGCGAGGCCCATGGTGAGATGCCTGACATGCCATCAGCGTAAACTGATCAACAAAATAGAGGAGGAAAAATGTTCGTTCGATCATATATGACAGTCGATCCGATCTATGTATCGCCGGACGACAATTTTCACCAGGCCATGCATGCGCTGCGCAAGAATAAAGTCCGCCACTTGCCGGTGCTCGAACGCGGTCGTCTGGTCGGCATCGTGGTGGAAAAAGACCTGCTCTCTAACCAGCCATCGCCGGCGACGACGCTGAGCCTGTATGAAATCTATTCGCTGCTGGAAACCCTGCGGATTCGCCAGATCATGAGCCGCCCGGTCTATACGGTCGAGGGCGACTGCCCGCTCGAAGAAGCGGCGCGCATCATGGTCAAGCATAAGATCTCATGCCTGCCCGTCATGGAAGGCGAAAAGCTGGTCGGGATCATTACCGAAACAGACATCTTCCGGGCGCTGGTCGAGGTGTTGGGCGGCGCGGCGGAAGGCACCCGCTTTGTGCTGCGCGTTCCCGACAAGGTGGGAGAACTGGCACTGATATCCGACCGGATCGCCGAGGCGGGCGGAAATATCCTGGCTATCACAACCGCCAAGGCAAAGCAAGGCGGTTATGGCATTGTGATGATCAAAGAGACCGGGGCGAAAAAGGAATCCCTGCTTAAGCTGGGCGAGGGGACCGATGTGGAAATCCTCGACATCCGCCACACAAGCCAGTACGAACCTCGCCTGTTCGAGTGACCTGACCGGCTCGGGTCTCGAATTAATAGATTTCTATCAAACGCAGCCCGGACAAATTCATTATAATGAAAGCGTATGGACACTAAGGCCAGGCTTGAAAACGATTTAAAAGATGCGATGCGCTCCAGCGACGAACTGCGTAAACGAACGCTGCGTATGACGCTGTCGGCCATCCGGTTGGCCGAAGTGGAACAGGGCGGCAAGTTGGACGAACAGGCGGTCCTCACGATCCTGCAGAAGGATCTCAAAGCGCATCTGGAAACGATCGAGGATGCACAAAAGGCCGGC
>JADYYC010000343.1 GCA_020853835.1 Anaerolineales bacterium | reverse complement strand
CCAGGCGGCGGTCGAGGGCGTGAAAACCGTCGACGTGGAAACCTGGTACGATCGCCAATCTTACAAACCCAGGCTCGAATTGATCTGGTCGGTCAATCCCCCCCGGGTCGAGCGCTGAACCGGCGCTCGATCCGGAGCAGCCGCCCCGCCAGATCTGGCTGCGCAGACAAGCAGTCGAAGGAGTAAGTCAGCGTGGACAAGCAAAATGGAAATGAGAAAAACGGCAAGCTCCCTGTAGTCCAGGTCAAGGAGGTCGTCAAGACCTTTCCGGTGGGCGGCGGAGAGGTGACCGTTTTGAAGGGCATTTCATTCGACGTATCCAGCGGCGAGTTTGTCACGATTGTCGGCCCTTCCGGAAACGGAAAATCGACCCTGCTCAACATGATCACCGGCATCGACCGCCCGACGCACGGGGAAGTCATCGTCACCGGCAAAGAAGTGCACCGCATGGGTGAAAACCAGCTCGCCGCCTGGCGCGGCCAGCACGTGGGGATCATTTTCCAGTTCTTCCAGATGCTGCCGGCGCTGACGCTGCTCCAAAACGTGATGCTGCCGATGGATTTTGCGCGCAAATACTCGCCCCGCGAGCGAAAGGAGCGCGCTATGAGCTTGCTCGCGACGGTCGGTCTGGAAGACCAGGCCGACAAACTGCCGGGCATGGTTTCCGGAGGCCAGCAGCAGCGCGCCGCGATCGCCCGCGCCCTCGCCAACGACCCCGACTTGCTGGTTGCCGACGAGCCGACCGGCAACCTCGACCAGCGCACCGCGATGGACGTTTTCGACCTCTTTGAACGCCTGGTTGACGACGGCAAGACGCTCCTCATGGTCACGCACGACAAAGAGCTCGCCCGCCGCGTGCCGCGCGTGGTCGAGATCGTGGACGGGCGCATCACGCGGGACGAGTTTGTTGGCGAGGTCGCCTGGACCGGGTATTGATTGGTTCCCCCGGGGATGTTTAGTGTATTGAGATATCGATGGGCAGCCTGAAGTACAAAATCATTCGTGATTTGTGGGTCAACAAAGTCCGCACGCTGCAAGTGGTGCTGATCATCGGCATCGGCTCGGCGGCGATTGGGATGATCCTCGGCATCCGCAACCTGGTCGTACCGGGGATGCAGGAAATCTGGGTGCGCATGAACCCGGCGATGATCAACGTTTTCTTGTTCCCGCCGATCTCCGAAGATCAACTCGTCACCCTGGCCCATATGCCGGGCGTCGCGGAGATCGAGGGCTTCAACAGCGCCACCATCGAATGGAAGCTCAAACCAGAAGATGAGTGGAAGACCGGCAGCCTGACTGCCCGCGCCGATTACGAGGCGCAGAACATGAACAAGCTCGAGCTGATCGAGGGCAAATGGCCCGAGGAGCGCGTCGCCGCCAACGGACAGGACGCGCTCGCCCACGGCATTCCAGACGGCGCCACGGTGATTCTGCGGGTAAACGACCGCGAATTTCACGTCCCCACGCGCGGCAAGGTCTACGACCAGCTCACGCCGCCGGCGACTTTTGGCGGGACGGCGCAGTTCTACGTCAGCCAGGATTTTTACGAGTATATGGTCGGCGACAAGGATTATGGGCGGCTGTTGGTCAAGGCCCCCGAATGGGATGAGCAAAAAGTGACCGAGTTAGCGGACCAGATAGAAGACCGCCTGACCCGCATGGGGTCCGCTTCCGGACGCTTCATCACTGATCCCAACAAGCACTTCTTCCAGGACCAGATGGACGGCCTGTTCTTTTTAATGGGCGTGCTGGGCGTCCTCTCGCTCATCCTGGGCTTGCTGCTGGTTCACAACACCATCACCGGAATCATCGAGTCGCAGACCGACCAGATCGGCGTCATGAAAGCCATCGGGGCGCGCACCGGGCAGATTACGCGCTTCTATCTGACTGTGGTATTCATCTACGGCGTCCTGGCGCTGCTGGTCTCGCTCCCGCTCGGGGTCATGGGCGCCTGGTCCGTCTCGAAGTGGCTGGTGGGCAGTTTTGGGGCCGAGATGGGCTCGTTCGAGTTGGACCGCCAGGCCCTCTTGGTTCAGAGCGCGATCGCCCTCTTCGCCCCGCTCCTGGTCGCGTTGGCGCCGATCATGCGCGCCGCGCACATCACCGTGCGCGAGGCGATCAGCACCTACGGCCTTTCGACCAAGACCGGCCTGTTCGAGCGCCTGCTCACCAAACTGAAATTTATCTCCAGGCTGGTGATACTCACCGTCAGTAACACCTTCAGACACAAAGGGCGGGTTTTTTTGCTGCAACTCGCCCTCGTCCTGAGCGGATTGGTCTTCATGATGGTCGTGAGCGTGCGCGATTCGGTGGTGTACACGGTCAAAGATGTGTTATTCTCCATTCTTGACACGAACATCACCTTGGCGTTCGAAGATCCACAACGCATCGCCCACCTGGAGAAATTGACTGCCGAATTTCCGGGCATAAAAGAAGTCGAAATGTGGGGTCTCACCAGCGCAACGATCCGGGTTCAAGGAGGGAAATTCTCGAAAGACGATCCGGAGATCACGGTGTTGGGGGTGCCGCTGCCAACAGAACTGTACGGTTATCAGTTGCGCGGCGGGCGCTGGCTCGACCCGTCCGATACCTATGCGGTCGTGCTCAACACCAAAGTTGTCGATGAAATCAACAAAGACCTGCCCGCAGATCAGAAGATCGGGATCGGCGACTGGGTGGTCATCCGCTACGGCGAGAAAAAAGAGCGCTCGTTCCAGATCGTGGGGCTGCTGTTTGACCCGATCCTGACTATGTTCACCCTGGTAAATCGGGACGTGATGCTGCCTGACATCGGCAGTTATGGACGGGCCCAATCCGTCTGGATCCAAACGGATGAGACCGGCGTGGAAGCGGAGGAGGCCACGGCTAAAGCGCTGCGCAGTTATTACGCAAAGCATAACATCAAAGTGAGCGCCTCGCGGGGCGTGTTTGGCCTGGGCAGCGACAGCACCACCGCCACCGCAAACGCGCTGGTCAGCCAGTTCAATTTCCTGGTCGTGCTGCTCGGCATCATGGCGGTTGTGATCGGGACGGTCGGCAGCATCGCCCTGAGCGGCGCGCTGTCGCTGAGCGTGATGGAGCGCCGCCGCGAGATCGGGGTGATGCGCGCCATCGGCGCCTCGTCCTGGTCGATCTTTCGCATGTTCATTGG
>JADYYC010000342.1 GCA_020853835.1 Anaerolineales bacterium | reverse complement strand
GGCGCCTGTGCGCGTTATTGCCCTTCCGGCGCGCTAACCACAAAAGTGATCGATAATAAATTCGTGCATATCTTTACCCCGGGGGTTTGCATCGCCTGCGGGCTTTGCGCACAGGTCTGCCGCTCTGAGGCATTGACGCGCAGCTACTCTATCGAAGCAAATCCCTTTGAAGAAAAGGTCATGGCGGAACGAGATATCGGATCGTGTCGGAAATGTGGCAGCCCAGCGTTAAAAGAACTGGACGGGTTGTGTTACTGGTGCGCCCACGAACCGCCTATGAACTCGTTGATGGAGAACGCCCGAAACTTTTTATTGTGGAAGTAAAACTCAAGCGGGGCTGCCCAGACCTCCGGACAGCCCCGCCAGGGTTAATCAAAGGGGTTAGCGAGTCACACCCATGGTCGGTAAATATAAGAAAAACTTTTTGATCAGGTGCAGCGTTACAGGGATATTTGGATAAGCGCCGGGCGTATCATGCTGGATATAGAGCTCCGCCTTGTAGTCGCCGGGCTGGCTCAGGCTGGACGGGTCGAAGGTCACCGTGAAAGCCTGCGAGCCGCCGCCGCCGATGGTCGTTGTGATCGGGCTTACCGACAACCAGATAACATCCTCGGGCGCGGTGACGCCCGCGCCGCGGATCAGCCAGTTGCCCGCGAAGCCGGCATCGTCGATGAGCATCCAAGTGTCACCGGGAGGCAGGGAGGGGGGATCTGGAGGCGGCGACGAAGCCCATATGCCGGCCCAGGAGCGCCGCTGACTGGCGGTTGTATCAATGGCGGCTGGATAATAATCGCTGCCCGGTGTTTCAAGGGCGATCACGCCGATGAGCACGTCCCCCGGCCCAGACAGGAAGACGCCCGCCGGCAGCGTGTAAGTGTTCCAACTGTCCACAGCTTGCACGGTCACGGGGAAACTGGCCCGGAGGTTGGCGCCGACCGCCGGATCGGCGTTTCCGCTCGTGTTCTCGTAAACCACCAGAACCATGTCATCCCCCACCTTCACATAGTCGTCGCTTCTGAAGTAGACCTGTATCTCTTTCAGGGTAAATGGATAGGACCCCGTCGAGGGCGTAAAGCGATTGAGGAAGATGAATTCCCGATTTCCGCCAACAATACCGATGCCATTTTCAGCGCTGCCGTCATCGAGGGTTAGGCTGACATCCGCATTGGGGAAGGCCGCGGCCGGCGCGCCCCCCGCTTTGCCCTCGGTCGCCCCCGTTGCCGTCAACTCGGGCGGAGCCCCGCCGAGGGTGACTCGTCGAGCCGGGTCGACGCGAGTCGTAGGGGGTTCATAGCCCCTCTCGATCTCGAAGATCGATACGGCAGCCGGTGCGTCTCCGTCATTGCTGATGGTGAGCGATTCGCTTGCCGGCGCATCACCGATGGTCATGGTCTTCTCGAAGCTTGAGGGGGCAATAACCAGGTGCCCGGCGTTCAGGACAGAGTCTTGCCGCGCCACCGTGTCCGCTATGACCGAAACGGTCTTCCCGCGCTTCGACCAATCCATCCCCTGTGCGCGCGAGAGGCCGGCTTTGCTGAACAGGTCGATCCAATAGCTGGCAGCGCCGTGGGCCGCCATCTGTTCCAGCGCCTGCGGCTCGACCGTGACCCCCGGCGCCTGCGGTTCGACCGTTCTGGCAGTGACGGTCACAGGCTGCGCCATGCTCAGGACCAACCCGGCGAGGAGCAGGATCGAAAAGATCCTTTGGACAGTTCTATTCGGTTTCATTTGCATTCTCCATGGGTGTTTGCATCTCGATGAGTTTTGACAGGCTTGCTGTTTATACTTTCTCGCTGCCAATCAAATCAAGCGTTCAGGCCGCTTGAACGATTTGCATGAGAGATGCGGAAAAACCGGGAGGCCGGATAGATCTCCACCTTCTTACATTGTAGCGAATACTTACTGTGTTGTCAACTAAAGGACTTATATAATGAGATTCGTCAAGTATTTTTGGATTTAACGTGAATTCGGGCTAAGAGCCTCGCGTCACTGCGAGGGCGGTTTATGCCCGAAGCAGTCCCCAGGATGAGCGAGCGAGGAGATTGCTTCAGCCCAAAGTGCGGGCTTCGCAATGACGATCTCTGCTATCCCGAACTGGCATGAATTTAGCCTGTTTGGGCGCGCTTATGGCTCCAATGAAAAGCGGGGCTGCCCAGACCTCCGGGCAGCCCCGCCTGGTTTAATCAATAGGGCTAGGGAGCCTTGCCCGCCATCGGTAAATAAAAGACAAACTTATTGACCACGTGCATCAACACGGGCACATTGACAGTTGGGTTTTGCGGGCTGCGCACCAGCAGCATGGCGCGGTAATCGCCCAGCGCCAGGCCGGCCGAATTGAACGTGACAGTGATGTTCAGGTTGGAATCGGCCGGGATCGTCCCGCTCAGCGGGTCTTCCGACAGCCAGGGGACGTCCAGCCCTTCGACCCCGTCCAGGACGATGTCATCAATGGCCGCTTCGGCGCCGTCATTGCCAAGATACTGGAACCCGATCCGCACCGGAACGCCGGGCAAGAAGGGCGCCAGATCCAGCATGGACTGCGACCACGCCCAGGTGCCCGTCCAATCCTCGTCCAGGTTGGCGACAAAGATGTCGTCCCCGCCGCCCACCTCGCCGACCACCAGCCAGACGTTCAGGTCGCAATTGTCATAAGTGTCGCGGCACCAAAGGACGCTGCCGTATGACCATACCGACAGCGTACCCGAGGCCAGCGCCAGTTCGGGCGTCAGCAGCCACTCATCCTGATCGAAGTCATACAACACATTGGCGTAATAGTTCCCGGAATGAGGATCATAATCATCCCGCCCCCAGGTCTCATTCGTGTTATTGATCACCTGCGTCCAGTTGTCAGGCGGGAACGCGGCGCCCTCGAAACCTTCGCTGATCAGGACGTCCAGCGGCAGGTTTGGCGAGGCGCCTGGATGGCGGGCAGTCCTGGGCGCTGTCTTCGACTGGTCTGACCCAGGGAGGTCCAACTCGGGCTGGCGTCCGTAGCTGGGCGTCTTGGGCGCGAGGCGCAAAGGCGCTCCTGTGACCGAGGGGGTCTCCAACAGATCGAAGGCGGCTGCGCCAGCGCCATAGTTATAGATCTTCAGCATCTGCTGAGCGGTGCGATCGGCGACCAGGCTCTTCTCCAGCGACGCCGGATCGACCACCAGGCAGGGCGCCTCCAGGCGCAAGTTGAAGTCGACCGTGCGCGTCCCGCCGCCGGTCACCGTCAGATGATTGTTTTTTTGGCCGACAAAGCCGCCCGCGATCACTTCGATATCGTACTCGCCGGCTGGCAGCGACCAGCTATAGCCGCCGTCGGCGCCGGTGGTGGTTGTCGCCACAAGCGCCCCACCGGCGGCATAGATGTTGACCGTGGCGTCCTTCAACGGAGCCGGGTTTACATCGCAGCGCTCCATCCCGGTCACTTTGCCTTTGAAGGCGCCCCAACCGGCTGGCGATTGCAGGTGCAGCGTTACAGGGAGATTTGGATAAGCGTAGGGCGTATCATGCTGGATAAAAAGCTCCGCCTTGTAGTCGCCGGGCTGGCTCAGGCTGGATGGGTCGAAGGTCACCGTGAAAGCCTGTAAGCCGCCGCCGCCGATGGCGGCATCGACCGGGTTTACCGACAACCAGACAACGTCCTCGCCTCCGGTGACGCCCGCGCCGCGGATCAGCCAGTTGCCCGCGAAGCCGGCATCGTCGATGAGCATCCAAGTGCCATCGGGGGGCAGGGAGGGCGGATCCGGAGGCGGCGTCATCGACCACCAGCCGACCCAGGAGCGTTCCTGACTGGCGTCTGTGTCAATGGCGGCTGGAAAATAACTGCTGCCGGATGTTTCAAGGGCGACTACGCCGATGAGTACGTCTCCCGGCCCGGTCAGGAAGACGCCCGCCGGCAGCGTGTACGTGTTCCAACTGGCCACAGCTTGCACGGTTACGGGAAAACTGGCTCGGAAGTTGGCGCCGACCGCCGGATCGGCGTTTCCGCTCGTGTTCTCGTAAACCACCAGGAGCATATCATCCCCCACCTGCACATTGGTGCCGCTGTCGAAGTAGACCT
>JADYYC010000341.1 GCA_020853835.1 Anaerolineales bacterium | reverse complement strand
AGCCAGGCGTTTTCTGGCTTATCCAAGCGTCACCTCAACTGCGTCGCCGGTCTGGCTGCCCAGGCGGGCGGCCGCGCTTCCGTTCACCACGCTGATGCACAGCTTTCCCGAGCTGTCAAAAAGAGCCACCAGCTCGCCGGGCTCTTTTTCGCCAAATGTACGCACCAGCCCGTCGATTTGAGTTTCGCCAATTCTCACCGTCCTGATAAGGGCGCCTTGCATCTGGCGCAGGCTCAAATTGATGGACAGGTTCCCAAAAGCGTCGATGTGCACCACGGCGCCGCGCCAACCCTGGGCGGTGCGCTCCGGCGTGGGGATGTCCAGCAAGATTGGGTCGTCGATTGGGTCTCCCAGCTCGGCGAGCGGAACCCCCGCCGCCAGGTGCCCCGCGGCGGCGGCGAAGACATCCCGCCCGTGAAAGATATGGCTTACGTTGGGGAGCCAGTAGCGCGGCCGGTTGAGGTGGACGAACTCAACCGGCTGGTTCTCCGTCAGCGCCCGTTGGCGCACCAGGGTGATAAACCCGTTGTCGGGACCGACGAAGCGCTGCCCTCCCAGCCGGGCCGCGATCGCACGCCGCTGCGTCCCGACCCCCGGATCCACCACCACGACGTGGATGGTCCCTTCCGGAAAGTACGGCGTGCAGCGCTCCAGCACCAGCGCCGCTTCGAGCACGTTGTGCCTCTGGATCTCATGGGTCAAATCGGCGATTTCCGCACCGGGCGCGATCTGCCAGATCACGCCGGACAGCACTC
Source organism: Anaerolineales bacterium (assembly GCA_020853835.1). Classification (GTDB taxonomy): domain Bacteria; phylum Chloroflexota; class Anaerolineae; order Anaerolineales; family UBA4823; genus UTCFX2. The sequence goes on along the minus strand of JADYYC010000341.1, from coordinate 3,642 downwards.
CTACGTCGTAATCGCTCTGCCCGAAATCGGTCGTGAGGGTGACGAAAGACTTCATTTCAGCTTGACCTGACCAGCAGGGTTTCCCCGACCCCGGCGTGCAGGCGCTGCGCGGCGTCTCCGTTGACCACGCAGACCGACAGGTCGCCGGCTTCTCCAAACAGCGCCACCAACTCGCCAGGCCTTCCTTCGCCAAAGGTGCGCAGCAGCCCGTGGATCACCTGCCCCGCGATTTCGACCTTCACATCGCCCAGGCCCGCCAGATGCTCGCGCCTCAGGTTGGATGACAGGTTGCCAAAGTTATCCACGATCACCACCCGGCCGCGCCAGCCGTCCTCTATACGTTCGGGTTCGGGGATCTGCAGCATCTGCGGGTCGTCGATCAGGCTGCCCAGGTCGTTCAGGTCTACGTCGTTTGCCAGGTGGGCCGCCACCGGCGAGAAGATATCTCGCCCGTGAAACACGTTGCTCACCTCCGCCAGCCAGTACTCCGGCTTGTCCAGCTTTACAAACTGAACCGCCTCGTTTTGGCGGCGCGCCCGCTGCACCAGCAGGGTGCACAGCCCGTTGTCGGGTCCCACGAAGAACTGCTCCCCCAGCCGCGCGGCGATCGGCCGGCGGCTCGTGCCCACTCCCGGATCGACCACGCCTACGTGGATCGTCCCCGGCGGAAAGTAATGCGCCACGCGATCGAATGCCAGGGCGCCTTCGAGCACGTTCTGTGGGCTGATCTGATGGGTGATGTCGGCGATCTTGGCCTCGGGCGCGATCCCCCATATCACCCCTTTCATCACGCCGTGATACCCATCCTTGATACCAAAATCGGTTAAGAGTGTGATGATCCGCATAGTACGTGCCAATATAGCATGAGCAACCCTTCCCGTCAATATGATACAATTTCTTTTCAGTTTCCTGCTCGAAGGCACATTCTCCTTGCGCTCCCTGTGACCTTTTCGATTTGAAAACATCTAATGGATAGAGAAAAAAGAAAAGAAGAAGACTTCTCTCTGCCGCGATTGCGGGCAGGCGACCGGGCTGAATTTGCCCGGTTGGTGGATGCGTATTCGGGTGTGATCTACCGGCTCGGCCTCAAGATGCTGGATGACCCTCAGGACGCGGAGGACATCCTGCAAGAGACCTTTATCAAGGCTTACCGTTACTTGAAAGACTTCGATGGGCGCTCGAGTCTGTCCACCTGGCTTTACCGCATTGCCACCAACGAAGCGTTGATGCTGATCCGCAAGCGCAAGAACGTCCCGCTCTCTTTCGATGAGGCGCTTGATCCGGACCAGGAGATCGAAAAGCCGCTCCAGATTCTGGACTGGTGCTGTATGCCCGAGAAGGAGCTCATGTCCGCAGAGGCGCGCCTGTATATGCAGCAGGCAGTAGAACAGCTTTCACCGGGTTTGCGAGCGGTCTTCGTTCTACGAGACATCGAAGGGCTCTCCACCGAGGAGACCAGCCGGGTGCTCAACCTGAGCGAATCTGCGGTCAAGACCCGTCTGTCGCGAGCGCGCATGCGCTTGAGAGAGCTGTTGACAGCCTATTTCGGCGAGCGCATGTCCGCGCTAGGCCTGGTCGAGCCAGGAGATGACTGACATGGATCACGAACATTGTCATAGCTTGCTCAATTCTCTCTCCGATTACGTCGAAGGCGATCTTAGCGAGGAGTTGTGCGCCGAGATCGAACGTCACCTGCAGAGCTGTGAGAATTGCCGGGTTGTGATCGATACGCTGCGCAAGACGGTTTACCTCTACCACGCGACCGCCGCCGATCCTCCCGTCATGCCTCAGGACGTAAAGGAGAGGCTTTATACCCGGCTGGACTTAAATGAATTTCTCAACCCGAGCCCGTAACTGAACTGCTATTCTGAGCATCTAATTGTTGTATGGACGAGCCCAAATCTCCGCTGCCCCCGCTGAGCCTGCCGTTTGCGCTGCAACCTAACGAGAGCTCTGCGGATGCCAATAAACTGGCCGCCCCTTTGCGAGCGGGCCAGACCTGCCCCGCGTGCGGGCGCGCGGAGCTGGAATACGATGGGCTCCTGAACCTGGTTTGCCCGCAATGTGGCTTTTCAGGCGGCGCTGGTTGTCACACCTGATAAGCCCCCATCTGATGTCCCGGTGGGACAGGAGGTTTTTTTGACCGAGCAATTGCTTGAAGAAAGCGTACGAGAACAAGTCCGCGAGATCTTCAAAGACCTTCAAAACCCCTTACAGGTGCTGTTCTTCTCGTCTGAGACGAACTGTGATTATTGTGAGGATACGCAGAAGCTGATCAGCGAGGTGGCCTCGCTTTCAGATCGGATCACGCTGACCGAGTACGACCTGGATCGAGATGCCGACCTGGCCGCGCAGTATTACGTTGGCAAAGCCCCGGCGCTCGTCATTGCCGGAGAGGACGGCGGCGTTCCTATCGATTATGGTGTGCGCTTTGTGGGCATCCCGGCGGGGCACGAATTCAGCTCGTTGATCCATGTTTTGGTGATGGTCTCCCGGCAGGACTCAGCGCTCCAGCCCGAAACCCGCACGGCTTTGCAGAACCTCGCCCATCCCGTTCACCTGCAGGTGTTCGTCACGCCGACCTGACCGTACTGTCCCCAGGCGGTCGTCCTGGCTCACCAGATGGCGCTCGAAAGCCCCCATGTGCAGGCTGAAGCGATTGAGGCGATGGAATTCCCGGAGCTCGTCCGCCGTTACAACGTCAGCGGCGTGCCACAGACCACGATCAATTTCGGAGCCGGCACGGTGGTCGGCGCGGTCCCTGAAGGGTACTTGCTGGCCGAAATCCAAAACGCCTTGACGAGCACCAGCGCGGAGTGAACGCAATGAACCGAGCTGGTGTCCGAAATAAACCCAAGCGGCGCTCCCCGCCATCCCGGGCGATGTCGTTTGCCTTCATCGGCGCAGGGCTTATTATCCTGAGCGGCCTGGCTTTGCTCTTGCTCACGCGCGGCAGCAAAACCGCAGGTGGGGAAGATGTTCAGAATTTCGCGCCGGCCGTCCCGATGAGCGTCGAGTTTCCGGCCCCCGAGCTGCACCTGAATGAAATGAGCGGCGCGCCTGCCAGCCTGACTGACTACAAAGGCCAGGTCGTGCTGATCAACAACTGGGCTTTCTGGTGTCCTCCCTGCCGGGCGGAGCTTCCCGAGCTGCAGTCGTACTATGAGAAACATCGCGCGGATGGTTTTACCGTGATCGGCATCGAGGCCGGCGGTGAGCTGGTGGATGTCAAGTACCATGTCGACCTGTACAAGCTCGGTTTTCCCATCTGGCTCGACCCTCAAACCCAGGCTTTGCGCGCTTTTCGTAACGGCAGCCTTCCCAATTCATACGTGGTCGATCGCGAAGGCACCGTCCGGCTGGCCTGGACCGGGCCGATCAACCTCGCCACGCTCGAAAAACACGTCACACCCCTTATCAACGAGCCATAATCAACTCAGGAGAATATTGTATGGAAGCACAAGTTACCTGGACCACCAGTTTGAACTTCACCGGCAAGGCCGATTCGGGTTTCGAGCTCAACCTCAGCGGCGCTCAGGAAGGTTTTCGCCCGCTGGAATTGCTCGCCATTGGGCTGGTCGGCTGCACCGGCATGGACGTGATCTCGATCCTGGAAAAAAAGCGCCAGGTGGTCACAGATTT
>JADYYC010000340.1 GCA_020853835.1 Anaerolineales bacterium | reverse complement strand
CTGTCAAAGTGCGGAGTGGTTCTGTTTTTCGGCGTGTCATGCGTCCACCTGCTTTCTTTCGTAGAATAACGCATTCTACCGCCGATTGCTGTGTTTGGCTATGGTCATGCCAAACGACCCACTAGTTACCAGAATTTCCGTGTACACACCCTTACCCTTGACGGCAAGCTTATTGCCAGTGAAAAAATCCCTTACCAATTTCCGGTTGACGCCCAGAAACCTGAGGACGCCCCCGAAGGGAGTTTAACAGGAATTGCTATCGATTGCAATGGGCGCATCATCTTAGAAGTATTCGATGGCTTTAAATTATTCCCCCTGTCGGAGGTTCAAAAACAAAACGATCCCAACCTGATTGCGCAAGGTTTATTATGTAATGGCAGAAGGTTCTTTGTGAGTACTCCCGGTCAGTGGAAAGATCCCCAGGTTACCGCCGGCGATACAATCTATCAAACGAAGTTATCCGAAGGTCCCGGTGGTTTGCAATTTCTCGATGTATTCGAGGATGGAAGCATTTATCTGGTGCGCGATGATGTGATGCCAATCAATCCCATAAAAGTCGACCAGACCGTTCACTATATCGACGAAACTGGCGTTGTTGGGGGTGTTGCTCGTGTTCCGTTATCTGAATTTTATTATCCGATTATGCGTAACGCAGCCGTAAGCCAAAACGGAGAGGTCTTCGCTTTGCTGCCACGACCGGATTCGCTGGACGTCATCCGCCTGAATTTTTATCGAGAATTGGAGCCGCTCATTCCAGGGGCAGCAGTTCCACAAATTACTATCATTCAATGATATTGTGTAACGGATACCGGCCGGACTCCATCACGACATCCCGCAGCGTGAGGATGTTTTCGGGCGGGACGTCGGGCAGCAGGTAGTGGGTGGGGGCAAGGATGTAACCCCCGCCCGGCGCGAGGCTGGCGATAGCATGGCGCGCGTGCGAACGCACTTCTTCCTGGGTCCCATAAGGCAGAGTGTGCTGGATGTCGATGCCGCCGTGGAAAGAAAGCTGCGCTCCAAACTCCTGTTTCAGCCGAGCGTGGTCCATCTCGGCCACGAATGGCTGCACGGGGTTTAACACATCCAGCCCCATCTCGATGTAATCGGGGATGATCGGGTAAACATCGCCGTCGGTATGCGCTTTCATTTTGGCGGAGGGATTGTATATCTCGAGCAGGCGTTTGGCTTCACCATACAGCCGGGCGAAATAGGGTTTGACCAGCCGGCGAAACATGCGCGGGCTGATCAAGGGGCCGTTTTGGCTGCCCAGGTCGTCGCCCGCCAACCGCAGGATCTGCAGATGCGGCCCGCAGGTTTCCAGCCCGCGTTTGATCTGACGGATAGCCAGATCGGCCAGCTTATCCAGCAATGCCTCGACGAATTCGGGGTTCTCTACCAGGTCGATATACAACCGTTCCATTCCGCGCAGCATCGAGGCATGTTCAAAAAGCGCCGAGTTGAATTTACCCACCAGGGCAAAGTCGGTCTCCTGTGCCAGCCGGCGAACTTTTTCCGCCAGGGAGTCGGTCAGAGCCGGGTCATCGGGGTCGGGCCAGGGAAAATCCTCCAGGTCTTGAAGGCGGGCCTCAGCCAGGGGGTTGTGGACAGCCACGTAGTCAAAACCGGAGCCGGTCTCGATAAGCTTGTAGTGGATCCCCCACTCATCGGTGTAAGCCGGGGTCCCGACTTCGAAGGCTGCCGCATTTGATGGTTTGCCCAGCCCGACGTAATAAAGGTCTACTCCGAGCTGCTTCAGGAACTCTATCGGGGGTGTGACGTTGAGCGAGGGGCTTGACGGCAGGACGTCGGGGTCGGGGGTCTGTCCCAGGTGGCGGCTAAGCCGCTGATAGGCGCCGATCGTGAATGTGCAATCGAACGGGACCCGGTCGGGCTCGGTGTGGTTCAGAGCCATGATCACGCGCTGCCTGGAAGTCATTTCGCTCATTCGGTTTGCTCCATAGATACTTGATAACCACTCAGTTGGGCAAACACCCCTGATTCCTTTAATGCCCGATAAGCGGAGGTGTAGATTTCGTATAGATCGTTGTAGACCTTATGATGGTGCGCGTTGGGCTCATAGCATTCCTCGGTGCGAATCATGCAGGACACGCCTTCGTGCACGTTTTTATACAGCCCTACACCGACGCCGGCACAGATCGCCGCTCCGGCCAAGCCGGCTTCGGAAATCGTCGTCTTGACCGCTGGAATGCCGTACACATCGGCGGCCATCTGGTTCCAAAAGGGTGACTTGGCCGCCCCACCCCAGATGCGCACCTCCTCGATCGGCGTTCCCATTCGCCTGGCTGCCTCCAACATGCCGCGGATCTCCATGCAGATCCCTTCCAACAGAGCCCGGACGAGCGCACCGCGGTCGGTGCTAAGCGTAAGCCCCAGCACCATGCCCTTTGCGTGTGGATACCAGTGCGGCGCGCCCGACCCCGCCAGGGCGGGCAGGAAAAGCAGACCGCCCGCGCCGACCGGAGCCCCCGCAGCCAGTTCATTGAGCAAGTCATACGCATCGCAGTTTCGTTCTGCGGCCTTCTGACGTTCCATCTCGCCCAGCGCATCTCGAAACCATTTGTAACTGGCTCCCGACGCCAGGCAGATGCCCTCCATTTCCCAGGCTCCCGGGACAGCGTGCGGCTGACAGTTCAACCCCATCTCGGGGTGTCGCAGCGGGCGCTCGAGGTAGATCAACACACCGCCGCCCGTGCCAATCCCGAGCGAGACCGTGCCCGGTTCAGCCACGCCCATCCCCAGCCCGGCCACCTGCAGATCGCCGCCCGCGAGCACCAGCGGTGTGCCAACTGCCAGCCCGGTCGCCTCCGCAGCCGCAGCCGAAAGCGTGCCCACTTGCTCCCCTGAAGGCGCCAGTTTGGGGAGCTTCTCGTATGGCAAATCGAGGACCGCTAACAGCTCCTCGCTCCAAGCCAGCCGATCCACATCGAGCAAGCCCATGTAACCGGCGTCGGCCAGATCGCAAGGCGGGTTTTCCGCCCCCAACTGGACCAGGTGCACGTTTTGGGTCGAGCCGAAGGTTGCTGTGCGGTCGTAAAGCTCGGGATTATGGCGCTTGATCCATAAGATCTTTGAGACCGCGGCCGTCGGTTCTAGCGGCAGACCGGCGATCTGGTAGTAGCGCGGCGCGCCCAGCTTGTGCGCCATCCATTCGCATTCCGCGAGGCTGCGGTGGTCCTGCCAGCCGATAAAGGGAGACAGCGGTTTTCCGGCCGCGTCCAAAGGCGCAAAAGTGGCTCGCTGCGAAGAGACCCCGAGGGCAGCGATTTCCTGAGGGCGCACGCCGGCCGCAGCCAGCAAAGCCCGGGTAACATTACACTGCGCCTGCCACATGCGTTCGATCGACTGCTCGACCCAGTCGCTCTTTGGGGTTTCGACGCCGTATTCTTCGTACGCCTGTCCAAGCAGCTGGCCCTCGGGCGTGAACAGCCCTGCTTTGACGCCATTGGTGCCCAGATCGAATGCGCAGAGAAGCTCTGGCATGCTTGCCGCCTGCCTCCCTTTTGACCGGATTATCCCAGCAGAATGCGCAGGCGCGCGCCAGGATCGGGCAGCACTTCAGCCGCTGGTCTATCGGGGGCGCTGTCCAGGGTGCTGTCGAGGATCTGCACCTGGCCCTGACCGCACTGCACCCAAAAACCTTTGCCGGTGACAGCCAGTATCTCGCCGGGCAAAGCGCCTGAGACCGCGATCTCTTCACCTTCTTCTACCGGGCGGACTTTCCATACATGCATCTTCTGCCCTGCGACGAGCGTCCATGCTCCGTTGAACGGCCGGGTGAGCGTGCGCACCAGGTTCCAGATCTCTACATTGGTCTTCTTCCAGTCGATCTCGGCCATCTTCCAGCTAAAGTTGAACACAGAGGCGATTGACTCGTCTTGCACCTGTCGCGGGGCTCGGCCCTCTTTGACAAGCGGCCAGTATTCACGGAACATCCGTCCGGCGGCCTCGGTGTTTTTATGTCCGCTGGTGAAACCGGTATCTTCGGGCAGGATCTCGGTCGCTGCCTGGGCGATGATGTCGCCGGTATCGATGCCCGGGTCCAGCCAGTGCATGGTGATGCGGTTATGCGTATCGCCAAACAACACATGGGTGAAGTATGGCGAAAGGCCGCGGTAGCGCGGCAGGCCGGTGGGGTGGATGTTGATACAACCTTTGCGCGGCAGCGATAGGATTTCATCTTTGAAAATGCGCGGATAATAGCCGGAGATCACGTAATCCGGCTCCAGGCGGCGGATTACGCTGACAAACTCGGGGCTGTTGAGCAGCTTCGGGTCGGGCTCATACACCGGCACGTACTCGCGAAAGCATTTAGCGCGGAAGTCATATTCGGGGGGAACCACCCAGCCCCCGTCGCCGGGCAGCGCGGCTGCGCCAACGATCTCGTCGCCGGCACGCCGCAGCTCGTCGACATACAGAACGCCCATATAATGGGAACTGACTAAAAAAACGCGTGCCATAGAATCATCTCCTTTTTGATCGATTGATTTTTATTAACAAGCTGACCTAAAAAGGGCAACCGCAGGTTGAATTCGCGACTCAGTAACCGCCGTAGGAAAACGCTGTTTCAAACATTGCCACGATATTCTCGGGCGGGACCAAATTTTGAATGTTGTGTACATTTGCCAGCACGAACCCGCCGCCGGGCGCCATCGCTTCGATGTTACGGCGCACCTCATCGGCCACCTGCTCGGGCGTGCCGAAGGCCAGGGCTCCTTGCGGGTTGCACGCGCCGCCCCAGAAGACGATGTCTTTGCCAAAGTCGCGCTTCAGTCCGGCGGGATCCATACCGGCGGCTGAAGTTTGCACCGGGTTCAAGATGTCCACCCCAACGTCGATCAGGTCGGGGATCCAGGGGCGGGCAGACCCGCAGCAGTGAAAGAAAATCTTAGCCTGCGTTTTAGATTTCACCAGGTCAAAGAGCTTGCGGTGCAGCGGCTTGATGTGCTTTTTGTAGATGCGAGGGCTGATCAAGCGTTCTTTTTGACCGCTCAGATCATCCCAATATACCCACACATCCAGGATATCGCCAACTTCGTCCAGCATGCGTTCGGTTGCTGCAGCATAGATATCGTACATGATGCCCAGTATCAGGTCGGCGAACTTGGGGTCTGAAGCCAGGCCCATGTAAAACTCTTCCATCGGCATAATGCGCGCCGGCTGCTCAAAGATGCCGCCGCCAAATACGGAGAAAGCCGTCAGCGCCCGACCGGTAGCGCGCACGTCCAGGCAGCGCTGCCGAAAGCCCTTCCAGCGCCCCGGGTTGTTGGGATCAGGCCAGTTTTTCCAGGCTTTGACCGCTTCTACCGTACCCGATTGGATCGGGAAAATGCGATAGTCGAAGTAATGCCCCCCCTTGGGGCGCACGACAATCGTCCCCCATTCATCCACGTAGGTATCGTTTTCATCACCGTACTGGACGTTCAGTTCCCAGGTATCCGGCGCGCCCATTCCAGCCATCTGCACATCCGAGTGCAGGCGATCGTAGATCTCAGCATGCGGGGTGACCACGCCAGCCCAGGCGGCTGCCCCCAGGTCCTCGTGCCGGTAACCGATGGGTTCGTAACCCAGGAACTTACGAAGCTCATCATAAGACTGATAGCAGATTGTGGACACGCCTGTCCCAGCGAAGTCGATCGGGACTCGATCCGGCTCCTTGTGATTGAGCGCGGCCAACACACGTTCGCGAGCGTTCATTTGGTTTATCTTCCTATATCAGGCGCTTGAGCCTATGCACCTCGGTCTTCAAGGCTAAATTGCTCTGTGGGTCGTTTTGTCGAAAAAGTAGCATACTTCGACCGGGATGATAATGCCAGCCTTGTCGCCTTCCGTCACCGCGTAGCTCACTGGGGCGACGATGTCGAACAGTTGCTCTTTGGCCTTCAGCGTTACCAGCTCACGGTCGAATTGGTTTTGCACACTGTAGATTTCGCCCTGCACCTGTCCCGAGCCAGGGGGCGCCAGCCTTACATCGGTGGGGCGCAGGCCGAGGATGACTTCCTGGCCGGGGGCAAGCCCGACCGCGTTATCGCGGGCATCGATCATAAAACTTTCATCCTCGCAGACAAAATGGCTCTGGTCATCGATTTTGCCCTGGAAGAACATCATCGGCGGGTCGCCAAACAGCAGGCCGACTTCCACCGCAGCCGGGCGGTTGTAAACCATTTGGGTCTGGTCGAACTGTAAAACCTCTCCCTGGAATAAGACAACCACCCGATCGCCCAGGGAGAGCGCCTCCAGGTAATCATGCGTGACATAGACGGTGGTCTGGGAGAGGCTGGCGCGCATGCGCTTGAGCTCCCGGCGCATCGAGTTCCGCAGCTTGGCATCCAGGTGCGAGATGGGTTCGTCGAACAAGAATATCTTGGGGTCCCGCACCAGAGCGCGGCCCAACGACACGCGCTGGCGCTGCCCCTGGCTGAGCTGGCGCGGCAACCGTTCTAAGAGCATATCGATTGACAGTAATTCGGAGACGCGCTGAACGCGCTCCTGGATATCACTTTCGCTGTGGCGTGAGCGCGGCGAACGGAGCGGAAAGATCAGATTGTCGCGCACTGAAAATTGCGGATAGAGAGCGTAGGTCTCGAACACCATAGCCACGTCACGGTCCTGCGGCGGCGCCATAGTGACATCCTGTCCGTCGAGGTAGACCGTACCCATTTCGGGGTATTCCACCCCGGCTATGCAGTTCAATGTCGTCGTTTTTCCTGCCCCCGACGGACCAACGATAACTAAAAACTCGCCGTTTTTACAGTCAAACGACACGTTCTTAAGCGCTTGTACGGAGTCGAAACTTTTACTGATCCGGTCGATCTCTAAAGTTGCCATGTTTTCACCTAGTATTCAATCCGGCGAGTGGTGTCCGGATCAAAGAAAAGCACGTCTTCGAAAGCCGCCGATAAGCTTACCAGGTCGCCGGCCTGGAAGGGAATAGACGGCGCGGTGATGCACTCCAGCACGGTCCCGTCCACTTCAGCCTGGGCGATGCCGTCTTTGCCAAGGAACTCGTGCACCAGAAGTTTTCCGGTGAGGGAACCATCGCTCGACGCCGCATCCGGGGCCCTCAGCGCCAGGCGCTGCGGGCGCACCCCGAAGACCACCGGGCGGTTATGGTGGGCTTGCAGGGCGCGCAACGCTGTTTCTGGAATGTTCTCGGTCTGATAGCGCCACTCCAAGTCTGGCCGGCTTTGCCAGCTTGCGCGCAGCATGCCGCCATCCAGGGTCAGGTTACAGGGGATCAGGTTCATTGGCGGTTCGCCGATGAACCCGGCCACAAACAGGTTTGCGGGACGGTAGTAAAGGTCCAGGGGGGTGCCGATCTGCTGGATCACTCCCAAATCCATTACTACAACGCGGTCGGCCAAAGCCACAGCTTCCACCTGGTCATGGGTGACGTAGATCATCGTTGCGTGCGAAACGGTGTGGATGTGTTTGATCTCTGCCCGGGCGCGGTAGCGCACGTCCGCATCGACGTGCGATAGCGGTTCATCCATCAGAAATACCGTTGGCTCGCGGACCAGGGCGCGCGCCAGCGAGACCCGCTGTTTCTGCCCGCCGGCCAGCCCTTCCGGATATTTATCCAGAATATCGCTGATCGAAAGCGAGGCCGCCACTTCGTGCACGCGTTTGTCAATTTCAGCCTTGCTGCGCTTCATCACTTGCAATGGGAAGGCGATGTTTTCGTACACTGTCAACGGGGGGTAAAGCGCATACGTCTCGAAAGCCATCGCCACGTTCCTCTGCTGAGGGGTCAGGTTGTTCACCACGCGGCCGCCCAAACGGATGGTTCCGCTGGTGATCGATTCAAGACCGGTGATCATCCGCAGCGTTGTGGTTTTCCCACAGCCGGACGGTCCAAGCAGCACGATGAACTCACCATCTTCGCAGGTGAAGGTTGCGCCTTTGACGGCATCCTCTTTTGCGCCGTAGTTTTTATGAACGTTCTCAAGCTCTACTTTTGCCATGAGTACCTTCCTGGGTTTTCTATTTCACCGCGCCCAGTGTCAGACCGCGCACCATATAACGTTGGACGGAAAGCGCCAGGACCATGAGCGGAATAACTGCAATTACGGTCGCAGCGGCCATCAAGCCCCACTGGACTTCATTCGTGCCCATGAAGCTCAGCAAACCCACGGTAACCGGTTGAGTGTTCGTCCCACCCAGCATCAGGCCGAAGATGAAGTTGTTCCAGCAGAAGATGAACGCCAATACAAGAGAGGCGGCTACCCCCGGAGCGGCCAGCGGGAGCACCATCCGGAAGAACGTCCGCCCCCATGAATAGCCGTCTGTGCGGGCTGCCTGCTCGATAGCAACCGGGATTTCTTCGAAATACGACCGCATCATCCAGATGATAAATGGCAGCGAGATGAGTTGGTATACCAGGATCAAACCTGTGTAAGTATTGTACAAATTTAGCTTTTGGTAAATGACATATAGCGGAAGGATAATGGTGATTTCTGGGACGAAGCGGAAGCTCAGGAAGGTGAAGGCTAATGATTCTTTGGCTTTGAAACGCAAGCGCGCAAATGCATAGGCCGCTGGCATGCCCAACACGATCGATAACAAAACGGATCCCAGCGCGAGGATCAAGCTATTCTTGAAAAAGGAAAGGAAGGTCGTGCCGGTCAAGAGGCCGACTTTGCCCAGCCCAAACAGCGCCAGGTAGTTGTCAAAAGTGGGGGTGAAGATGAACTTGGGCGGGACTGAAATGACGTCGATTTTGGATTTGAAGGACATCATCACAATCCAGGTGACTGGCGCCAGGATATAGATCCCAAGCAACAGCATTCCGAGATAAACGAGTAACAGCTTGCCTTTTGTCTCTTTCATGATTCACCTACCGGATTGAAGCGGCTGTTTTTCGCCAACGACTAGCCAGCCAGAAACTGATCACATAGTTGATCACCCACAGCATCAGTACTTTGGCGGTAGCTGAGCCAAGGGTGTACGACTTGAAGACTTCTTTATAAACCAGGATAGGGATGGTGGTTGTGGTGAACATCGGGCCGCCGCTGGTAGTGGCGAAGACGATATCGAACAGCTTTATCACGTCGACTACGCGGAACAGCAAGACGATCAGGATAAACGGCTTAAGCATGGGCAGCATCAACCGGTTCAGGATGAACCATGCATTCGCGCCATCCACCTGTGCAGCCTCAAAAGGCGCTTTTGGCAGCGACTGTAGCCCGCTCAACAATACCAGAGCGACAAATGGGGTTGACGACCAAACTTCGATAAAGATCACCACAAAGCGGGCAGACCAGGGATTGGCAAACCAGGCATAATTACCCAGCCCAAAGATGTAGTTAACCGGACCGCTGCTGGAAGCCAGCATAGTCTTCCACATCATGCCCGAGATCACCGGCGGCACCATCAACGGGAGCAGTAAAAGCGCTCGCATCAGGCCGACGCCCGGAACCGAACGATTGAGCAGCAGCGCGATCAGAAACCCCAGCGCCAGCTCAAAAAGCAGCGCGGCTGCTGCAAACATCAACGTGTTTCCCATCGCCTCCCAGAAATCAGCGTTGGAGAACATGCGGACGTAGTTTTGAAAACCGACGACCTTATAGGTTTTACTGACGATGCGATAGTTGGTAAAGCTGTAATAAACCGCAATCGCAAACGGGTATAGAATGCCGATCAACGCAAGGGTTGCCGGTGCGGTCATGATCACAGGCAGCCAATCGGTGCGCTTGTGCACGGCTGGCGGCGCCGCGCTGGAGTTGCTAGGAGACAGGGAGGTAACAGTCATTGGTTGCTCCTGAAGAGGTACGATCCGTGGTTGTGCCTGGCAGGAACTGCCAGACACAACCACATTACCAAATTTATGGGGGACCCTATTGCAGCGTGCCAGAGTCTTTCAAGATCTGGGTCATTTCCTCAGCAACTTGATCCATAAGTTGCTGCATCGAGCCTTTGCCGTAGAAGTAGTCCTGCAGGGCTTTAACCCAGGGTTGTTCAACCGCGGATGCCTCGGTCATGGGCGCTACCAGCCAGGCAACATCCTCGGCCAGCACCTTGTCGAAGACCGCGCGGAACTCACCATTGCCGAACTGGTTGGCAAACTCAGTTACTTCGGGGCTGTTCCAAACGCTGACGCGGGTCGGCCACGAGCCTGTCTTGGCAAAGGAGACCATGCTGTCGGCGCTGGAAGCCCAGGCGATGAACAGCCAGGAGGCCTTAGCCTGGTCGCCGGTGGTCTTGGAGTTCATGCTGAAGCCCCAGGTCCAGGCGCTGGAGTAGCGCTTGCCATCCGGGCCGGCGGGGGGGCGGGCGTAGCCGAGCTTGCCAGCAACCGCGCTGCCTTCGCCTTCAAAGGTGGGAACGAAGTCGCCCACGTCGAACACCATGGCAAACTGTCCGCTGGTGAAGCCCTGTTGGACGTCGAACCACATCATGTTTGGCCACTCGGGCGAGCCGGTTTCTTTGATGGTATCCATGTAGAGGGTCTGGAAAGCCACCGACTGCGGGTCATTAATTGCCGGGGAAAGATCGTCGTGGAAGTCGCGTCCGCCGTATGAGAACAGGCCGGAATAGAACGGGCCCGACAGAGTTGTGGTGTCCAAAGCGCCGCGCTGAGCCACGGAGTAGAAGGGTTTGCCTTCGAACTCGCCGCCGGTCTTTTCTTTGATGGCGCGTGCGGTCTCGGCCCACTCATCCCAGGTATCGGGAACCGTCAAACCCAACTGCTCGAAGACATCTTTGCGATAGGTCACCAGGTTGTTGACGGCGTTGACAGGCATGGCCCAGAGAGAACCTTTACCCAGGCCGACCGGGCCAGGGGTCATGTCCCAGCGGTTGGAGTCCAGCGCCCAAGGGTAGAAGTCGGACTCGTCCCAGTCAGCGGGGGTGATAGTCGGGTCTGCCATGTAGGGATCCAGCGGCTGGATTTGATCGGCCGCGGCATAACCCCAGTTGAGCGTTGGGCCGCTCATGAAGACGTTGAACTGACCGGCGCCGCTCGAAAGGTCGATGGTGAGCTTGTTCCAATACTCGTTTTCGGCTACCACCAGATACTCGACGTCAATCCCGGTTTTGTCGATGAAGTCTTGCAGGTTCGAGCGGATGGCTACAGCCATAGGGGTCTCGGACAGGAAGACGGTGATCTTCTGGCCTTCGAACTGGCGCCAGTTGAATTCCGGGGCGGCTGGTTCTTCAGGAGCAACCGGGGCTTCCGTAACTTCTGGGGCAGCCGGCGCCTCAGTGACAACCGGCGCTTCCGTCACGACTGGAGCTTCGGTTTTAGCCGGGGCTTCCGTGACAACTGGGGCTTCAGTTTTAACCGGAGCAGGGGTAGCTGCCGGGGCGCAGGCTGCGAGTAACATCGAAGCCATGACCATCAGGGCCAATAGAAACTGGAAAGATCTCTTATTCATTTTCACTCCTTGAAATATTTTGAATGGTTGTAACAGATTATGCGCAATAACGATCAATGTACGATTTTGTCGAAAGATCGACCTCCTTTCATCGACTGACTCATCAGGGTGAGGCAATAAGGACCTGAACACCTTCTTCGGTCAATTGTTCATGGATCTCTGCCGGGATATCGGGGTCTGTCACGAGGATATCCACCGCTGATAGCGGAGCGATGGTGACAAAACAGCTCTTACCTAGCTTGCTGCTGTCAGCCACAACGATCACCTGATCAGCGTTGTCGATCATGGCGCGCTTCACGAGCGTGTCTTCAACGTTGTATTCTGTCAGGCCGTTTTTAAGATTGATGCCGCCAACGCCAACAAAAGCCTTGTCTACATGAAAATCCGCAAAGGTTCGTTCGGCGATGTGACCGATCAGCGACTGCTCCTGGTTGCGCACGATGCCGCCAGTGACGATCAACCGCAAACCGGTTGTTTCGTTCAAGACGTTCGCGATGTGAATACTGGCGGTGATCACGGTGAGGTTGGAGGCGCTGCGGAGGCGCTTCGCTAGCTCGAGGGTGGTCGTGCCGATATCCAGCGCAATGCTGTCGCCGTCAACTACGAGGGCTGCCGCGCGCCGAGCGATGGTTTGTTTTTTTTCGATATTTTCAGCCATCCGGGTGAGGAAAGGCGGCTCGTAACTGCGCCCACGCCGCAGGAGCGCCCCGCCGTAAACCCGTTCGAGCAGGCCCGCGTTCGAGAGCGAGCGCAAATCACGCCGGATTGTCATCTCAGACACACCCAAAAGCCGACATAACTCGAAGACTGAAATCGAGCTTTGTTTCTCAATCAAGTCGAGTATTTGTTTTCGCCGTTCGATGGGCGTCATCGAGGAAGCCATAGAGAATACTTTTTACTTGTCTGAATGAAAATGAGAGACAATTTGATGAGAAATGCGTTCGAATTATACAAAGAAAGTGTTCGATTGTCTATAATAAATATTATATGAGTTTCTTCCTGTCTTGAGGTATGACTTAACTGCCAGATTGATTGCCGTCTGGAACAGTTTATTTTCTCTTATAATTGGAGGGCGGCGAAGAATCTTCGTTTTTCGTCGCTGCCTGGGTTTGATCTTTACACCATCTTGCGCATCCCCCTCCCTTTGGGAGGGTTAGAGAGCCCTAACTGGTGGAGATTCCTTAGGTAAACAGGTAGCTGGTACTTACCGCCGCTTCGTGCATGCTGATAAGAATATCCACTGCATGCTCATGGGCAAGCCTTTTGCGTAAAGACAACCTATTGATGAGACAAACCCCCAACGAATATATCGCCTAGCCGCAGTCTTCACCGCTGTCGTCGATATAGCAGGAGTCGCTGGCGAACCAGTTCCAGTTCTCCACAGTGTAACGCAGCTCAGCCAGGTAATCAGCGACGGCAGCCTGCCCGGCCACCAGGCGCACGCCATTGCGGATGGCGACCTCCGCCGGTTCACCAGGCGGCGAGGTGAGCAGCCTGTACTCCAAGCCCAATTCGCGCAGCTCGGTTTCCAGGTCGAGGCCGCCGGTGTAATCGGGGGCGGTATAGATCTCGATCATTTCGGTTTACTCCGGTCTATATTGTAGGTTTGTGGCAGGTTTTCGTCAATAGACCGGCGCCGTAGATGGATCGTTATTCTTTATACCTATACGTCTATACTGGCGCGACTTGCATCGCCTGACCGGTGAAAGCGATGATCTTGTCCATGGCGCCGCAGAATTCTTGCTGGGTTAGCAGCAAAGACTGGATACGATTGAAGTCTGGAGGTTGAATTCCATCTGGCTCGTGAGCCGCGTTGAAGTAAGGCACCTTGCGAAGCTTTGCCATCACATCGGCGGGGATGGGCTCCCAGATGCGAGAAGTGAACTCCAGGTGGCTGCCCTGCGTGAACAACTCCGTCAGGAAGGGCGGCGGCAGGGTGAAGATCGCGTCCGACCCGGCAGTCTCCTCCACGTGCCAGCAGCGCAGCACACCATCCACTAGCGGACCCATGCGCAAGGAGCAGATGAGCAGCTTGCTAGGATAAGCCCGCTCGCGAAAGATGCGGTAGGCGTTTTTGAAAATCGCCACCCCCGCCCAGCGGACTTCCTCGGGGCTGAGTTCCACGCCGGCGGCTTTGGCCTGAGCGGCGAAATCCGGCGCCGCCTCCCAGCGCGCGCTCATATAGGTGACCACCGAGCGCCAGCCAGTCAGGTCCACACCAGCGCGCCGCGCTTCCTGGATTCCAGCCTGCACCGCCTCGGCGACGGCTATGAATTGGGGAACCGTATAACCGGAGGTACAGTTGGTGGGTACGCCCAGGGCGGTCAGCCTCCTGATAGCGTGAACACCTTCGTACGATCCGGGGATCTTGATGGCGACATTTGGGCTGAGAGCATGCAGTTCCAGGGCTTGCTCGACCATGGTGTCTTCATCGAAGAAGGTGTAGGGGTTCACCTGACCAGAGAGGTGTCCATAGGCGTACCCGGTGCGCTCGTTAACCGGCATATAGGCCTCGGCTCCCAGGCGGATGATCGTTTTATAAAGCTCCCAGGCGATCTGAGTCTGCTCCAGGCCTGGGTGTGCTCGGGCATAATCATCCACCCAGGCCGTCCAGCGGGCGGGGTCGTCCTGAATGGCCTGATAAGAGAGGGGCGGATTGGTGGTAACACCCGTGAACAAAGTGGCTTCTGTGTGAGCTGGATCGTAAAGGCGGCGCAACTGATCTTCCAGAATTTTTTGGTCGGCCTGACTGGTCAGCGCGCGCAATTTATTAGCCCAGGTCGGATAAACCAGGGGGGATGAATCCCACCAGATCTCCAGATTGGGAGCAGTCTCCAGCAGGCGGTCGATAGGAGTTTTGTGGGAAATCGAGAAAGTGGACATGGGGTACCTGCCTTTCTGAGCGGTTTGGTAAGAGGAAGACAAACGACAGCAGTGCAGGCAGCTATGCCGTGACATCTAGACAACAATTTATAGATGTATATACATCTTAGCAAAATAAAGCCCAAAGTCAAGCGGTTTACCTTAAAAAGTTGATTTGTCCGATATTTTTAAGCTTAAGTCCTTGACTCGCCTTCCAGAATAGTATAGTATGTAGACGTCTACACATCTCATCGAAAACGTATATACAACTTATATCGGGCAACCTTGCCGGAGCGATAGGACGGAAGCGAAATCTATCTATGATGAGCAACTCGACTATTTTGAACAAATCGGAAGGCATCCCGCTTTATATCCAGATTCGCAGAACGCTGCGTGAAGAAATCAACGGCCAGATGCTGGTGCCGGGTCAGAAGCTGCCTTCCGAAGATGAGCTGGCGGCCCGCTTCGGCGTGAGCCGCATGACGGTCAGGCAGGGGATTGCCGACCTGATAGATGAGGGGCTGCTCTATCGACGGCATGGGGTGGGTACCTTCGTTGCCCTGCCCCACCTGGAGCGCGACCATACCCGTCTGACCAGCTTCCTCGAGAGCGCCCGCCAGGAAGGGCTGGAGGTGGCTGTGCACGTCCTGGCAGCCGAGGTGCTTCCCGCGAAGCGTAAGGTCGCCCTGGAACTCAAACTGGAAGAGGGCGAACTGGTGATCCGGGTGAAAACGCTGCGGTTCATTTCGGGAGTTCCCGTCACGGTACACGATGCATACATCCCCTATCGGCAATTCCCTCAATTACTACAAGACGATCTTCAAAACAGACATCTGTGGGATATTTATGAATCTTACGGTTTCCGCGTCAAACGAGCCGTGCAGCGGCTGGAGGCGCGCGAAGCCGATGAGGAATGCGCCGCCCTGCTCGAAGTGGAGGAAGGGTTTCCTATACTATATAAGGAGCGCACCGTGTACCTGGATAACGGTACACCTGTAGAATTTACCTATTGCTATAACCGCGGCGACCGCTACCGGCTGACCGTGGTGCTCAATCGTTGAAAAACCAACTAAAAGGGAGATTGCCAATGAGCAAAGATGTGGAGTTTGTCATCAAAACCATTGCAGACACAGCGCTGGCAAACGAGGCGTACTTTAGCGAGCTGGATGGCGTCGTCGGCGATGGGGATTTTGGATATTCGATTGCCCGTGGTTTCGAAAAAGTACTGGGTGAATGGGACAATATCGATCGCAGCCTGCCAGGAAATTTCCTTAAAAAAGTATCCTCACTTTTCATCAGCGCGGTGGGTGGAGCTTCCGGCACGATCTGGGGGACGGCCTTCTTGCGGGCAGGAATGACGCTGGGCAATAAGGAAACCGTTACTCAGGAAGATATCATTCCGATGTTCCGCTCAGCGATTGAGGGGATCAAAAAGCGGGGCAACAGCGACCTGGGGGATAAAACCCTGCTCGACGCCTTGGTCCCGGCAGTAGATGCGCTGGAAAAAGCCTTAGCTGAGGGTAAATCGGGTAGTGAAGCATTGGATGAGGCTGCGATTGTAGCCCGTGAGCGAGCCGAAGCCACCCGTCCTATGCTGGCGAAGCGTGGTCGGGCGGCTTATACGGGCGAACGCAGCATAGGCACATTGGATGCCGGCGCCGTTGCAATGGCTGTCTTATTCGAGGCGGTCAGCAAGGCCTGGAAAGAGTGATCCTCAACCCCTATTCTTGAGT